>JAGLRY010000319.1 GCA_023135995.1 Candidatus Aminicenantota bacterium
TTTTGTGATAAAGATGTTTATCGAATTAGAAAACACCCGTGGCTACCAGAACAAGATTCTTAAAGCAGTAGAAAAGAAAGTGGAACACGGGGAATTCAGGAAGAGTATTTCCAGGACCACACTGCATACTATAGTACGAGAATATAAAGAGGAGCGGGAAGAACAAAAACGGAGAAACATTGAAGAAAGGGAAACCCGTGAGACAGCTGAGAAAAACAAGAAGCGAATCGAGGGAGGAAATAAAGAAGAAAAAGAACCGGATAATGGGAAAATAGAGTTCATCAGCGATATTGCCGAAGGCGAAGAGGTATGTGTTGAACATGGTGGTGCAGCGGCTGCAGCGATATTCTTGGATGAGTATGGGATGGCAGAAAATATTCCCGAAGAGGATGAAAAGGAAAATCATTACAGCAACCAAGAATTAGCCGTTACCTTTGCTCTGTTGAATGCCGGGGAGATCGTGAAGGTGGAACAAGACTTCGAGCAGCTGCCAAGCTATCAGATGGGAGGGCTTATCGGAAAGAGCAAGCTGCCCTCTCTTTCCCTGTATCGGAATCGGATCCCCGGAATGGTTGAGCAGATGAATATGAGGGAAGTCATTCTGGAAACCTCAAAGAGGATGCAGGAGATATTAGAGTTCTCGCCTGTTGTGTATGTTGATGGGCATTTTATGCCCTACCATGGGGGGAGTGAAACCCTGTATGGGTATTATCCACAGAAGAGGCTGGCGATGCACGGGAGGGAGTATTTCTTTGTACACGATACAAATAGGCTACCCGTGTATGCGACAATCTCCGATGGCTACCGGAAGATGAAGCATTATATCGAGGATGTGGATGAGAAGCTGCGAGAGATCTATGGGCTTAAAGAGAAGGAGCTATTGGAGATTTTCGATCGTGGGGGATACTCCAAAGAGTTTTGTGTGGGCATAGCGAATAAGATCCGGTTCATCTGTTGGCGATCGGATGCCCGCACAGTACCGAGGATTGCGGAGTGGAGGGAAGTGGAGGTAGAACATCAGGGCAACAGCTATGGCCAAGTGAAGAAAAGAACCTTTTATGCCTGGGAAAGAGATGCTGAGTTTAAAGTGGAAAAGAAACAAGCGAAGTTCCGGGAGGTATGGATAAAGAAATACAATAAGGTCTCTCCGGCGCTTACCAATGATTTTGAACTATCCCTTGAGGAAGTGGTACGAGCATTAACCCGCAGATGGGGATCACAAGAGAATATGTTTAAAGAGCTGAAAGATCACGGGATTGATAGAATCCATTCGTATCGCAAGCAAGAGTATACAGAAGAGTTCTTGTACGAAAAAGGATTGGAGGATCCGGAGAAAGGAATCATCCGTGAAATTGATAATCCCGAGATAAGGTTGATAAACAAGAAGCTTTCATCGCTGAGGGACGAAAAAAGAAAAATGGCAGAAAAGATACTCGAGCTTGAAAAAAGAGGAGAGAAAAACAAGCTTGTGGGGATAAGGAGAAAATACTCTGGAATAGAGCGAAGGATAAAAAATCAGATTGAAAGACGCGAATCGCTACCGAAAAAAATTAACCTATTTAATCGGATAAAAGAAAACGACATAGTCAGGCTAAGCGATGAGAAGAAACTGTTTTTCGATTGGCTTAAGATGAACGCGATCTGGGCCAAGCGAGAAATTATAGAGATAGTGAAACCATACTACCACAATCTTCGTGATGTAAATAAGTTTGTGAAATCAATCCTTACTGGCCGAACGTATGTGCGCCGGAAAGATGATGTGCTGTATATAGATTTTCCTTATCAGAAATCACAAAAAAGACATGAGGCACTAACCCAGTTGTGTAAATATCTAAATAGCCATGGTGAGATAGATTTAGGATTTGATTACCATTTGTTCATTTTTGGTATTCAAGAAATACACTGATTCTGCCTCATTGCATGAGTTCTGAAGTAGACTGTATTTACTCAAAGTAGTATCTCTTGAGGTGTCGAAAACGAAGGAGTTCCTCCAGATCCGTTCTAAAACGCCGATGGATGAATCCAGCTCTCCGACCAGAGCCCGCAATCCCTCAGATACTCCTATACACGAGTT
>JAGLRY010000032.1 GCA_023135995.1 Candidatus Aminicenantota bacterium
ACCGACCCGACCTAACCAACCAAACTTCGTGGGCCACTGCCTCGACCTTAATGTTAGGGTGGGGTGGGTTGGCCTCAACTCGTGAATAATCCAGGATAATAAAAAGAGGTGAAGAAGACTAATGGAGATTGTAATTTTCGCGTCTGTTGTGGATCGTCGGCCATGAGATGTGCAGGATCTCTGCCGCTTCGGAGACATTGTCACCCGTAATGTCCAGCACATATCCGATGTAATCGCTTTTTAGATTCTCCAGCGTGGGCAGCTTAACTCGAAAGTTAGCATCGTTGTTGAAGACGAGATAAAAATACAGATATTTAGGCATTGGATTACCCTTAAATCCCACTCTTGTCTGTACAATTTTCTCTTAAGCCTGATATTTTCATCGGACATCCTGAATCATTCTAATGTTGTTGGCAACGACATAGGACATCGCAAAATTTGCAGCCACACTGAGTACCCATGCCAGTGGCTTGTTCTTTTTATAGAGATTCTTGAGGATGTAGATATCCAACGCTGCCACTCCAAGCTTGACGGCTGTGAAAAGATAAATATTTTGCGTGATCGGCTTCATGGCGGGATTTGCCTCTTCAAGCTCTTTGTGCTTCAGTGCTTGAACTGTGGAGAGATAATCCGCAACGTTTAATGCTGTCAGCGTTATTAATGATGTTGTGTAGAACGAATTTTGGAGTTTAGAAATTCTGGGAGGGGCTTGAATGTTTTGGTTTGGTTTAGGAGAAGCCGTAGCATCTCTCAGCACAAACGGCCGGGATTCTAATTGTCGCGACTCATCCATCGCCAATCGGGAGAGATCCAGCTGCCCTATAGATTGGGAATTGACTGGAGTCAAATCTAGAGAAAACTCAAGTTTATCCTCTCCTGAATTTTTTTCACTCTCCGAAGAGTCCCACACAGTTTCTGCAGCGAGTCCTGTGACTGTAAAGATGAACACAAAACAAAGTGCAGCGGAAATAATCCAAAAACGATGGTTATGAGCTTCCCTTTTTTTCACGGCATCTCTCCTTGTTCCAAAGTGATTAATAAGCAAGAAAGATGCCACAAAACAATGATTGAGTATCTTATTGAAAATAAAGAAATTAAATAAGATCCAGGAAAGTATTGTCTGGCAAAACTTGTGTTAAGAAATTGGACACTTATTTTCTATTCATCTTTTAAATTATAGAAAATAAATGAATTATATAGATTATAACAGAAGTGTCTAAATATTGTTCATTTGCAGGAGTGGATCAGCGGGAAATGTTGTACTTTTTCAGCTTATTGTAAAGTGTGGTTCTCGATATGTTGAGGATTTTGGCTGTTTTTTTCAGGTTGTTGCCGACGAGGTCAAGCAGATAGATAATATACTCTTTTTCAAGCTCATCCAGAGTGGACAAGTGCTCTCTACCGATAAAAGGAAGTTTTGTGGATGGTGGCGCTGATTCTTGGAGGTACTCGGGCAGATCAGAGATATCGATGAAGTGGGACTTGGCAAGAATGGTCGCTCGTTCCAGAACGTTCTCCAGTTCTCGGACATTTCCAGGCCACTCATAATTCTGGAATAACTTCTGAACGTGTTGGGAGACTCCCTTCAAATCCTTATTAAACTTCTTGCTGTAGATGTCGAGGAAATGTCTCATCAGTATTGGGATATCTTCCGACCGCTCTCTCAGGGGAGGAAGATGGATCTCCACCTTATTCAACCGGTGAAAGAGGTCCTCACGGAATGTGCCCTTTTTTATGCCATCCCGCAAGTTACGGCTGGTCGCAGCGATCACTCTGACATCGACCTTTCGCGTTTCATTCGAACCCAGTGGCCTGAACTCGTGCTGCTCCAGAACCCGGAGGAGCTTTGCTTGTATTGAAAGGGGAATTTCTCCGATCTCATCCAGAAAAATAATGCCATCGTGGGCCACTTCAAACAGACCCTTTTTATTCTTGTCGGCCCCTGTGAACGCGCCTTTGACATAACCAAAAAGTTCTGATTCAAAAAGATTTTCAGGAATGGAGACGCAATCACAGATAATGAAATGGGAGTTTTCTGAAGGACTGAGATTACGGATGGCTCGAGCCACCATCTCTTTGCCCGTTCCAGTCTCTCCTGTGATCAGAATACTCGTGAAATATTTGGCGACTTTATCGATGAGAGCAAAGATCTCGAGCATGTAGGGGCTTTTTCCAATGATATTCTGGAAAAAATACTTTTTCTCGAGCTTTTTTTCCAGAAGAAAAGTTTCCCGTCTGAGGGTTCTTTTATTGATGATCTCAGAAAAGATCTCTTCGATGATCTCTGTTTGCAACGGTTTTGTCAGATAAGTCGTCGCTCCCTGATTGATCAGACTGACAACTTTCTCTGCATGTAAAGGTTTTCCTATGACAATCATATTCACGAGGGGATCAAATTGTCTGATCCGATCGATGAGCTTTCGTCCTTGAGCCTCGTCCTTATCTAAATCGATAATAATAGCATGGATGCTGCATTTTTGTATGATTGGGAAAATGTCTGCGTCAGGCGGCGAAAAATACAGCCCCAGATCACTCCCCAGAGAGGTCTGATTGATGCTTTCATATGGAGATGTGTTTTCATCCAAGATTAGAAGATTCAGGACGGAGGCTGTTTCTCTGTTGCTATTCATTTAAGGTGATTATTTCCAAATGATAGGTTAGACTATGTTATCAATTTACCCCATATTTTACAAACAACTTAGGGCGCTTATTTTTTTTCTATCTCGCCGGGTCGACGTCTCACAAACTGGATGTGGATTCTGCCTTGGATTTCTTCTTCGATACGAGCGATCTCGTGCTGGGCTTGCGTCAAGTAATTGACGTGGGCTTGCAGATAGGACAATCCCTGATCGATGAGGAAATTGAGCCAAGCTCCATGGGCGGTTTCGTCCATGAGCTCGGGGGTTTCCTCGACTACTGTGATGCGTCTACGCGAGGATAATCGACTTTCCCTGGAGGATCTTCGTTTGGCATAGAGATTCACCCCGTCATAGATTTCGAGATAGTTCATGTGAGGTTGCCAACGCGCAGCCCAGCGGTAATATCGGTCATAGAATTTTTTATTCGACGCCTGGATTTTTTCATTGGCCGCGAATTCTTTGATGATAGATGCCCTGAGGTCTTCACCCGCTTTTTTCCAGTCTTTGAAAATGGGGAGCGTGACGCTCCGGAAATAGGCGAACCAACCGCGAGGGATCCAGTAGTCACGGAAGAGATAGGGTGAGTAGTTGGAGAATTGTTGAACCCATTCATGGGAGGGATAACCATGAAGGTTGAGATGGATATCTGGTAGCCACTTCTCCCATAAGTTTTTCCGGACCTTTGCTTCTGGAAGTAAGGGTTTGGAGGCATTCACCTGGTATCCGACATCGATTCCCAGGGATGTGTAACGCCCGGCATGCAGGCTGTGGTGGGGTGTGATCTTTTGGAGCTCATACGCAAGTGCGGCGCCATCGGGATTTTCAAGGGGATGAAGGACAAAATTCATCTTTTTCAGATATTCCTGGTATGTGGAGTCTGTTGCCAGGAGTTCTGCAAACTTGAGGATGTAATTTGTGGCAGAGACCTCATTGGCATGCTGACGGCCGCTGAGATAGAGGGTGGGTTTAAAAGTGATCAATCGGGGAAGAGATACATATTTTTCGAGTGGCGTATACACTTCCAGTACTGGAATTTTTCTCTTTTCATAGGACTGCCCTGCAAAATAGGCCTTGATTGTTTTGTGCCTGGAGAGTTTGGATACGATGTCGAGGCACATTTCCGGGGATATGATTTTATCGGTGGGGACAAAAGCTTCGCCCGGGAATTGCTCAGGATCGGAAGGGAGAGATGTGACTTCTATTGGTTTCACGGGAAAAGATTCGTCTTTCACCAGCTCTTTGTGTTTGATCCTCCAGGTCAAAGTACTCAATCCGGGAAAATATATGGAGGAGGCCAGCCTATCCTTCTCCAGCAACTCTCTGTAGGCATGGATGATCTCTATAATACTGAGGTAATCAGACTCTTTTTCTATTTCGAAAGAGACAAGGATGTTTGCGATCTCTGCGCTCTTCCCGTCATATGTCAATTCGGGGATACGCAACTCTTTTATTTTAAGCTCCGGGAAAGTCAAAGTCTTTGTGTGCTCTCTTTTCTCCCGCTCTTTCCAATGGAGGATGATCTGAGGAGTTTTGGCTTGCCATCCATCGAATTGGACTTTGACTCTTCCTGGTTTTCCTTCACTGGAGGGATGGATCAAGGGGAGGACGTTTCCCGGTGCCGAGTACCGTGACGTGTCCTCTTGTGTCTCCCTCGCATCCAGTTCAACATCGGTTATGCCACGCAGAAAATCCAGTGTGTCAAAATAGACCTCGTCATGGATTGCCTCAAGGCTGCTTATGATCTCCTGGTCAAGACCCAAGAGATAATCCGGTTCACTGAACCACATTTCTATAAGGAGTCTCTTGAAATAGGGCTGTTTTTTGAATGAGGGTTCATTTCCCGTCTTCTCCAGGATGTAGGAGTAGACTTCAGGGAGAATTTCTTTTTGATAGTAATCCCAGAAGTGCTCGAGGTCACTCTTCAATGCGGTGTCGAGGATGGGCTGTGTTCCCTGTTCGATCTTCAGCCAACCAGTCGTGCGTCTGACTGTTCCCCATTCTGGCAGCACGTTCAAATAAAGCGATTCGATAATTCTTGGAGAAAAACTATCTGTGAACAGACACGTTCCTCCTTCTCCGTAAGCAAGAACCTCGTAAATAGGGTGCCCTTCTTCTTTTTTTTCGAACGTGATATTTTCGATAGGGATCCCGGCATCCTTGGCTATAATTTCATCCACAGGATAGAGTTCCTGGAGCCAGCGATAGGGATCAGCATAGAATCTTTTGGGCTTACTGAAGTCGTCTTTTTCTTCTGAGAATCGGATTGTGATCCGGTCGATCTTTTTCTTCCTAAGCTCGGGGATAACCTTTTCTGTAAGCCAGAAGAATCCTTGTTTGTATGAGGATAAGACCTCAACTTCGAAACTGGAAATTCCACTTCGGTCGAGAATGTCTTCGATCCTGTGTGTCAGCTGACGTCTGACTTCAGGAGACTCACTCACTCTCAAATGAATCTTTACCGGTTCGCTCGAACCGGAAACACGAGAGATCTGACGCCCAATCAGGTTGAGAGCTTCTTCTCCCTCCCAAGGGAATTGTTTCTCTTTTAAGAATACATTTTTGCCGTCCTGCAGCTTGTAACTCTTTATGTCGAACAAATCCACAGACAGTGTCTCTTTGAGTTGTTTTTCCAAGGCCGATTCATACTTCTTATTTTCTTGGTGGAGATAGAGTTTAGCCCGGAAAAATTCGAGGTCTTTATCTTTGATATCCTCGATGATAATCGAATCCATCTGATGTTTGAAGTAGGCCTCTGCGCTCCCGTATTTTCCTGTGAGGAACTCCTCAACAACTCCGGGAATCTCATGGATCTCTGAATGCCCTTCACCGTATTCATCGAGATAGGGGTACGTTTGACTCAGGTAGGCAAGTATTTTTTCGAGACCTTCCCTGTCGCTTCCCATCACCACAAGAGCATTGGATGGATTGAAGGCTTTGGGGATGATTGTTGCCATCCCCTGACCGGGCAGGAGTGGCGGAGGCTTGAGTTTCCCGATCTTTATGAGTGATTTATATAGTGTGTTTGTTGATCCGATGAGGATCGGGGAGATGAGCCCTTTTTCGTCCTCTATCTCTTTATCCAGATAGAGAAGGGGAAAGGACCCTCCAGCGGAAAACAGCACCAATTTGGACGCCAGTGCGCTCACACTCTCTATGCTTGTTTCTTGAGGGATGATGATCTTACTGTCGATCTTGTCCTGAATTTTATCCTCGTTGATGTCTGAGTAAAATCCTTTTGTTGAAAACATACTGAGAAGGTCATAATCTTTCCCTTCGATCTTTGGCCTGGCAACGGATTTGTAAGATGGAGTCAGCAGACGTTTGGGATAACCGACGCGGTGAAGATAAAACTCAGAATGTTGGGATCCGGAGCGGAGTTCAAAAGAAATTTGGGCACACCCAGCATAAGTCAGAATATGTGTGCGGAGTCCTTTTTGATGGTGGCTTTTTAGCTCCTCGAGTGTGTGGAGAGCTAGTTCTTTCTGTTCTGAGTTAGGGAAATCGATCCTTACCCGCATCGTTTTGATCTCGCCGTGGTTAAATCTCAACCGCTGGAGAGATTCGTGGGGAGAATCAGTAGGAGGGAATTCATAGAGAACAGTTTGAATGAGGGCTCGCTCGAATCTGACTCCCGCATCCTTAAAAAACGTGGCCAGGTCCTCTTCGAATGTGAGATAGGTGGCGCCTTCTTCTCTTCCCCAGATATCCCAGAGGTAAGGCCAACGGAGGAAAAAAGCTCGGCCGGTTCTAAGAAGAGTCTCCGGTGAACCGCCAACGACCGCTATTCCTGTCTGTCCTTTATCTTTAAAAACAGTCACAAAGCCTTGATGTTCGGATAGGGAAGAGGTGTCTAATATGCTCTGCCGCTCTAACCGTTTGGCCCATTTCGTTTGTCTTCCAATGAGAACCGGGAATATCGAAGGCATCTTTTCCCGAGTTTCAGATTCTTTTTTAACCAAAAATAGATCAACCACTAGACTCTCAAGGTTAACTCGAGCGGCGATGTCAGAAGCAAGGGCAATCTCATAGGGATTTGGATTGTCGGGAATGATCATGCAGAGCGATATTTTATCTGCGAACGTATCTTTATCGGTGTCTTTGATCCCCTTTCCAGTAAGAAGAATTTGGGAGAGACTATCGATTTCATCGCTCCACCCACTGAAGGAAAACACAGCGAAAACAAGAACCAACGGAATTAACCTTTTCATTGTTGCTCCTTTGTGTTGACAGATACCAAGCCTGAACTATTCATAAAAAATGTCGATACTTTTGCGCCTTGCCTCTACGGCAACCTCGACTCGTGAATAATCCAGGCTAGATTCAATTCTGTTGGTATTAGAAAATCATGTCAACAGTTTTTTCCGTGTACAGAAAACATCCTCAAATCCTTTGTGGCATGACTTGTATGCTAGCGGATTTAGATGATCAAATTGTGTGGTTGAGAAAACCGTGAGAAGGGCTGGACGGGCATGGTTCCTTTTTATGTAGGGTCCGTTCCCCGAACGGACCGTTTGGGAAACGGTCCCTACATCTAAAATGGAGAGAGTCCTGCAGATGTCTCGTTGTTCGTTTTCGAAACCACACATTGGGGCATTCGGTGCGTCATTCATCACGGATTTGGAGATGCTCTTCACAGCATAAAAAAGGCAAAAAAGAGGTTGACAAGCGGAGGAATTTCCGCTAAAGTATGGCATTCTTAACAAGGAATATAAGCCACAAGATATTGTGTGAATAAATAGGAGAGGTTGAATATATAGAATTTTTGCTTGACACCTTACTAAATATTTCCATATAATTCCCTCCAGTCAGCCCATGAAAAAAATCCTCAACAAGAATCTGAAGTTTTTTGTTATCGCATCACTTTCTCTATTCTTTTTGGGGAGTGATCCGGTTGAATTCGCTGCAGAAAAAGCGTTTTTTCATGGTTATTTGATCCCTAAGCCGATCATCAGAATAGGGCTTGGGGTCAACTTGAGTCAGATCCAGATTGCGGCATCTGATGGCATGAAAGTGTATGAGGTCAAAGAAAATTACAAGCTCATCGCGGAGGATGTCGAAGAAGTTTTCGTGAAGGGCCACAAGGAAAAGCTCTCTGAAAAATTCCTGATACAAGTAGCTCAAACCAAAGATATCAAAGAGGCTGAATTTGTTGCTCAGGAACTCAGGACTGTAATTGCTCATAAAGTCTTTGTGACTGAAAACACAGAGGATAAGATCGAAGGTATCTATCATGTTATCGTGGGTGATTTTCTCACGCGAGGAACTGCTCTTAGTTTCGTGAGCAAGCTGAACGAAATAGGTGTAAAAGACACTTGGATCCTCCAGGAGGAAGTCACCGAAGACGAATCAACGCCGCTTTGGATTCTTGTCAACGATGAGCTCAAGACTTTGAGTGATGAGACCGTTCTCTATTTTATACCCAGTACAGCGCAAAGTTATCTCTCATTCAAGGGGAGGGATTATCGAGGAATCTTCATCCTTAGGGCCAGTCGGAAGGGTGTCGTCCTGGTGAATGTCCTCAACCTCGCAGACTATTTGAGATCCGTGGTGCCCAGCGAACTTTCCCCATATAACTTCAATGAGCTCGAGGCCCATAAAGCTCAGGCTGTGGCCGCTCGAACATATGCCACAAAGAACTTGAAACGAAACGATGCCCTTGGGTATGACCTTTGTGACACTCCCAAATCACAGTTCTACAAAGGGATGAATGCCGAACACCCTTTGTGCAGCCAAGCCGTTGATGAGACGCGGGGGGAAGTCGCTCTATACAGGGGAAAACTGATCGATGCCCTCTACACGAGCACCTGTGGGGGGATGACTGAGAATGTGGAAGATGTTTTTCGAGGCCCTGCTTTGCCCTATCTCAGGAGTACAGAATGTGTCTATGATAAACAAAAAGAATGGGCCTTGGAGAGCCAAAATTTGATTCTTCCCGTTTACATCAATGGGAATAATATCAATCTTGAGATCGCCTCCTTGTTGAGTCTGGGAGTGATCTCACAGGAGCTGGATCCTGTGTATTATGGAGTGGAAGTCAGCTTTGAGGAAGCGGCTCTCTGGATTAAAAATGCCATGCCGGTTCTGGGTAAAAAAGCACAGGACTTCACGGGTGAACCTGTCGCGATCAGCCATCTGACATTCGCCGATCTTGTGGTCGACGCTCTTGGGTGGCAAGAGAAAATTGACAATTTGATGCTCAAGAGTGAAAAGACATTCATTCTTAAGGATGTCGGTGAATGGAATGGAGAGGTGGGCAGTTGCCTGGCTTTTCTCCTCCAAGAGGGAATATTCCCAGCTTTTGCGAATGCTGAGGAGGTGGAGAGTACACTCACACGCGGTGAAGTCGTCCATTACCTTTGGAGGATCATACAGGGACATCCCGATGTGACTCATCATGGAACATTCAAAGAGATCAAAGATGGAAAAGTGTGTGTCGAAGAGGAAAGGGAGGAGAAAGAAATAATGCTTTCTCCGGGCTATTTTCTAGTCAAAAGCTATAACGAAAACAGCTCTTTTCTATCGCATGTGTATCTGCTCGGAGGCGAAAAGGTCACTTGGATCGAAAAGGACAGCGGTATTAGATTGTTGACGATCCTTTATCCTCCGTATTCTAATATCTTAGACCGAAGCTCAGCTCTTCACAGCTGGGAAGTTCGGATATCCAAGGAGGACCTGGAGAAAAGGATCAATGAGTACTACCCGGTAGGGCAGCTAGAAGATCTGGTGGTCCAGAAGAGGGGCGACTCAAAGAGAGTGATAGCGCTCTCGATCAAAGGAGATGAAGCCCAGGTTGTTGTTCAAGGTCTCAGAATCCGGAGGGTACTGGGATTGCGAGAGATGCTTTTTGTCATAAATCGGGAATATAATGACGCAGGCGAGTTGACACATTACACATTCAATGGGAGAGGTTGGGGACATGGTGTCGGCTTGTGCCAGGTCGGCGCTTACGGGATGGCAATGGCTGGTGCGGACTATAAAGAGATTCTGAAGAAGTATTATGAAGGGATCAAAATCACAAAGATTTATTAATCTGAATTATTCATAAAATCTGCCGATACTTATTCTCAAAAAAAGCTCTTGACAAACCATGTACCTTGTTATACATTGTACTAGGTGTTAATATGGAACATAAAATTCGGCAGCTAAGAAAAGGAATCCTGGAACTTGCCATTCTCAAATGTCTTCACCAAGAAAGCCATTATGGGTACTCCATCATTAAAACGATCTCCGAAAGAAGCGAGATCGAACTCACAGAAGGGACGATCTATCCTATTCTCTCTCGTCTTGCTAAAGATGATATGGTGAGCTCAGAATGGGTGGAATCCAAACAGGGTCCTCCGCGGAAGTACTATTCACTGACTCCAAAAGGCAAAAAAGTCTATGATACCCTGATCGGTGAATTCGAGAGGCTGACAGATATGGTAACAAATGTTGGCGGAAAGCAGGAGGAATGGCAAAAAAGCGAAGAAGGAAAACGCATTATCGTAAGAAAGGAGAGACAAGATGAAGAATGAACTCACGGAACCCGTAGAAAAGATCATCCAGAATTATTTGAATCGTCTCAAACGTCATTTGAAAGGGCTCTCCGAGAATGACCAAGAGGAGCTTTTGAAGGAGATCCATTCTCATATCTATGAATCCTACGTCAATGATCCCACCGAAAGCGAGGTAGAACGCATTTTCCATGTCCTCGATAGATTGGGAGAACCCGCCGAAGTTGCCTCTTCCCGAATGTCGGATGCCATTGTCACTATTGGAAAAAAGAGAAAGCTTCCTTTTTTGATCCTTTCAGGCCTTCTGATCGGACTTATAGGTGTGCCGCTAGGGATTGGTGGAGCTGGAATCTTGTTTGGTCTTTTCGCTTCAGTCCTTGTCCTCATATTGTCTTTCTACATCCTTGCCTTCAGCCTCCTCTTCACCGGCTGGATAGGTGTCATCGTGAGTATAGCGAGGCTTATCAATCCCTATTTTCTCGATCCTTATGTACAGATGTACCCTCTTTTACCTGATCCGGTTGCTAATGCGATCATTTATATCCTGGCCTCATTATTATTAGCTGCACTCGGTATTGGCATGTTATTACTGGGCCGATATTTAATGCGGGGATTCAGGTTTCTGGTCCATGTCACTTTCGAAAAGATCAGGGGATTTCGGGTGAGACGGAGACTTACGAATTAGAACTTATTTTAATATTTCAATCAATCCTGAGAACCTTCCTTTGCGAGCTCTCTTGCATTTTTAGCCCTTTGAGGATAAGCTTCATCCATGCCCGAAAGCCTTGAATTACCAGAGGTCCAAGATAAAAAATCCGAATCTTTAAAACTTGTCCTCTCTGTTCTCCCGGCATTCCTGATCGGCATGGCCTTTGGATTGGGAAAGATCGTTCGGGATTGTTCCCTCACGTGCAACGTTGGCTACGAACTTTCACCCCTTGCTATTATTGCAGCTGGGATTATTGCTATTCCAATATCAGCTATGACAGTTCGTTTAGCTATTCGCCTCGGTTATCCGCGTTGGCAAGTGTGGAACCTCGCCGCGATAGCCATCAGTTTTTTTGTATTTTGGTTTGCCGCCTATTCCATTGTGACCCGTTATCCCTCTGGCGTGGAAACATCAGTGAGTGCCCACAGTGGGAACCTTCCTGTCCGGCTCATTTACTTGGGATTTTTCGTCTGGCTGGGCGGTGTATCGGTGGTTTTCTCACCAAACATAAAGAGGACAATTTATAAACTCTATGACTCGAGAGAGCGACCCAAGGCATTGGCTCTTTCGACGGCTGCGTTTATCTCTGGGGGGCTAGCCGGTAGTTTTGTTGCAACATTTACCATCCCCGCCATCATGGACAAGTTTGACCTGAGGTATGAGCTTGCCCGAGACACTCTCATGCTGGGGATGGGAATTCTGATTCTGCTCACGATTCCTGTTTTTGTCATCATCTCTCGGTTATATCCGAGGGATTTTTTCGGTTCACAGAATGTCGATCCCACTGAAGCTCAACTCTCCATCTTTCCCGGTACCAGCCGAATAAATCTTGGCAATTCTATACGTCTAATTGCATCAGATTCTAAGCTCAAACAGATGGCGGGATTGATCCTCATGAGGGGAATGGCTGACACTGTTTTGCTTTACCTATTCTATTGGCTTGTGACGGAGCAGACACCATCGACAAACGGACGTACTGTGTTTTTTGCTGATTTTTATATCGTGCTCAATGCCAGCACGCTCCTCCTGCTTGTTTTTGGAACGAATCGTATGATCAACAGGGTCGGGCTGATCCTTGCGCTCCTTATACTGCCTTTTACTCTACTTTTGGGGACTTCCTATCTTATAGTACAGACCCTGATAGTAGTGGCTTATGTTCTAAGAATCGTTGATTCCGCCCTGGAGCAATCTCTTTACAGCCAAAGCTTGGACCGAGTGATCCTCCAGGTCGATGAATCTCAGGCCCCTTCTGTCCGCCCGGTATTCCATGGCCTTGCCCCGCGTATAGGAAGAGGCCTGGGAGCTATCTGTGTTCTCATTCTGACCTTCGGCATCGGAGTGACTTTCCAGCAGATGTCAGTTTTCTTTTTGGCTATCCTGGTATTATGGACCCTAACAGTGTTTTCTCTTCGGCCACACCTCCGATCCGTGTAAGTTAAAAGTTGCCTTTTGGGAATCATTCCAGTAAAATCACTAACTTGAATTATTCATAAAAACGATGTTCAGTTGAATGATCCAAAGACGTTGAGGTTAAAAGTCCACAAAGGTGTCTGACGAAAGAAAAGAGATCAAACTGGGTGCTGCCCTCATTCCTGTATTCTTTTTGATTATTGCCCTGTTTGTGACGATCAAAGTCTTCGGACTCCTTCCCCATATCCCTCTGATCGCTGCAGCGGCTGTTGCAGCCGGGGTTGCTATATTTTTCAAACATCCCTGGAAAGAGGTTCATGAGGGTATGGTCCATGGGATCAACTTGGCTATGGGAGCCATCCTCATCTTAATGGTCGTGGGCACCATGATCGGAACATGGATATCAGGCGGGATCGTTCCCTCCATGATCTTTTATGGTTTAAAAGTCTTGTCCCCCGGTATCTTTCTTGTGGCCACTCTGATCATCTGTTCCATTGTCTCTCTCGGGACAGGCTCTTCTTGGTCGACGGCTGGAACCGTCGGAGTCGCCCTCGTCGGAGTCGGTCAAGGATTGGGCATACCCGTGTCGATGGTCGCCGGAGCCATTGTGTCCGGGGCCTATTTTGGCGATAAGATGTCCCCGCTTTCCGATACGACAAATCTGGCGCCCGCAGTTGCTGGAACAGATGTGTTTTCTCATATCAGGCACATGGTTTACACCACGGCTCCAGGATACATTCTTTCCATCGTTCTTTATGGAATCCTCGGCTCTCAATTTTCTGGGGGGGTTCTCGATAATCAGAATATCCAAACAATCCTCTCTACGCTCAAAGAGAATTTCTTTATTCACCCTGTACTCTTGATCCCTCCTCTTCTTGTCATCGTTATGGTTGTGAAAAAGATCCC
>JAGLRY010000320.1 GCA_023135995.1 Candidatus Aminicenantota bacterium
GAGGAACCTGGCTCGTCAATGAATACACCGGTTCTGGAAATCCCGGATTAAATAGCGTCCAATGGTACTTGACCGAACGCATACCACGCACGGAAGAAGAAAAACGCCGGTATGATGAGCGGGCTTCAAGAGATGAGGAAGAATTTTTCGATTATTACGATGGACACGACCATTTCGGTGAAGCGGATGAAGAGGTGAGCATATACGGAAGATCACTAGAGATATGGATCCACGAACTCAAAGAGTGGCGAGAGCGCGATTACAAACATATCCGGGCAAAACCCGGCGAATACACCATAAAACTTTTAGTCAACGGGAAGGAATTTGCGAGAAAAGCACTTGTTCTCAAGGACCACTGGTACGACAGAGGCTATTAGCCTGAATTATTCAAAAAAAATGTCGATGCTTATCATAACTGACGCAATATCAACTCGTGAATAATCCAGGTTATTTCTTTTTGTAGCTGATGGAAAGACCGTTACCGCGGTCGTCGACCGTTGTTTCCAGGTTAGGCAGGCTGAGCAGGTATTCCATATAATCACCGCTACCACTTCTTCTGTACCCACGTCTTCCCATGGATACATTGTGTGTTGTGTAACAACCGCCGACCTCCAGCTTGGGCAGCACCGCGATCAAGTAGTTTTTGTACCAATACTTATCCGCGTCGCTGAAAACAAAGTCAAAGGGGCCTTCCAATGTGGGAACGATCTCATGGGCGTCTCCGAGGCGTGTATCTATAAATTCGGAAAGCCCTGCCGCCTTGAAGTTCTCAAAAGCTTTGCGATGCCGCTGCTCGTCGATCTCAACAGTGATCAGTTTTCCACCAGTTTTGCTGAGGGCCCATGCGATCCAGATAGAGGAATGCCCGGTGGATGTCCCGATCTCGAGCGCTTTAGTGTATTTGTTCTTTAGAATGATATCATGGAGAGTCTGACCGTCCACTGCAGGCACGTTCATGTCTCCCCTCCCCCAATAGTGGGAATCGAGAAATTTTTTTACCCGTTCATCCAGGTCTTTGGTATCTGCTTTTGCAACAGGGCTGAATAAGAGAGTGACCACAACCAGAAAGGCTGTCAGAAGCAGAAGGCGAAAAACCTTCTTAACGAATACCTTTATGCTAATCTCCTCGGGATGTTTTTAAGCATCACATTCTTATCTTCATATTCTTAGACGACATTAGCCTTGAAATCTTCCCTGTCAGCCGAATAGTGCTGGTATTCGTTATAATATAAGGAAGCCAAACATCTTGTGAATCCACAGGTCTTCTTTTTATCAGATGGTCGAAACGTCGATCACTTTATCGGCAAATTTGAGTTTTTCGATGTTTACGAGAGTATCTTCGCCATCGCGATCCGTGACTGTGTCAGTCACGATCAATTTGTCCCTTTGCCTCGTGATCTTGTAATCGGTTGAGTTGCCTGTAAAAACCGCCGTATCCACACCTTCGCTACCGTCAAGGGAATCATTCCCTTTACTCCCTGTAAGGCTATTATCACCACTGTTTCCGGTTAGGTGGTTGTCCCAATCGTTTCCGATTAGGCTTGAATTATTGCTTCCGGCAAGAGACGCGTCCTTCAGATACTGGGATTTATTTGTGTACGTCAGCGTCTCGTCGTAGGTCATCGAAAACATCCCGTCAAACTCGCTTGCGATCTTTGCGGTATAAGCCCAATACGGATGTAAATAACCCTCTATAATGGCACAGAGGTCCGGATCGCCTTTTTTAAAATCTTCGCGAGTAATGTATTTGTATTCCTTTCCAGAAGCCCATCCATTACCAGCGGGATCATGCTGCCAGAGGCCAAAATAGGCCTCTATTCCCATAATCAGATATTCCTGTGTAAATGAACACCTGGGCAATCCGGGATCAGGCCTGTAGGTTCCCGTTTCCAGCGCTTTATCCAACGCCCTATAGAGTGCCCGCTGCATGGGAGCACCTAACGGAATGATCCCCTGGTCGTGCACAAAATGCATGATCTCCTCATAGGACGCATCCCGGCGGGAGTCGTCTCGCATGTACTCATCAGTTCCTTCGATAATAATTTCGCGATCTCCCAATCCTTGACTGA
>JAGLRY010000321.1 GCA_023135995.1 Candidatus Aminicenantota bacterium
TTTTATCTATTTGGGCCGACGCCTCACCCCGACCCGACCTACCACTGCGGCAATCTCAACTCGTGAATAATCCAGGATAGATGATAGTGATTAGACTTAGAGATGACCTGAGTTTCGAGTATAAAGAGATAAAATCTTATAAAGGTCGATAATCAGCTTGAGGGATATTATCCAGAAATCTTTGATAAATTTACGTTTCGAGAGTTCTAAAAATGAAAAAATTAAGAAAACCTAAGAAGCTGGGTTTGGTCCTAATCGGGGTGACTCTTATTGTTTCTGTATTCCTCCTCATAATGTTACTCGAGTCATGGGGTGGAACCACCCAACCCCTTCCTTTTAATCACAAAATCCATGCGGAAAATGGATTGGCCTGTGAGGATTGCCATCCCAATTTCATGGAATACGCCTCTTCGGGCCGACCTGAACTTGAAATATGTGCCTCGTGTCATGAAGAGGCACTCACAGAGAGCGAAGAGGAAAAAAGGTTGATGGAATACATTCAAGATGGAAATGAAATTGAGTGGGTTCGGCTTTACCGTGTCCCTGAGGACGTTTATTTTTCCCATCGGAGGCATGTAGCTGTAGGGAACGTTAAGTGTGCAGTCTGTCACGGAGATATCGGCGAGAGTACGAGGCCTCCCTCAAAAGTACGAAAAATGTCAATGGGAAAATGCATGGACTGCCATGAGGATCAAGAAGCGAATAATGATTGTATTGCCTGCCATCGTTAAATATGAAAACCGATAAAAGGAATAGATTATGACCATAAAGAGACGAGATTTTCTTAAGATCGGGGGAGGACTTTCCCTTGGTTTGCCTCTGTATACATGTATTTCTGACAAATCCTACAACTCCACTTCCAAAAGTAGTTGGCTGGCCGCTGTGGAACAGTGGATTCCATCTGTTTGCCAGGCCTGCCCTGGAGGATGTGGGATCATGGTGAGAGTGATTGATGGCCGAGCCGTGAAAATCGAAGGGAATCCCCTCCATCCCCTGAATAAAGGGAAAGTCTGTCCAAAGGGGCAGGCAGGTCTGCAGTTATTGTACAGCCCTGAACGTGTTAGAGGGCCGTTAAAAAAGATTGGTGATCGGAATGAAGAACGCTGGGAAACGATAAGCTGGGATGAGGCTCTGAATACGGTTTCGGCCAAACTACAGCAGCTGAGAGAGTCAGGGAAGTCCCACACTGTGGCATTTGCAGGGAAGAATCAACAAAACACGACTGATGAGCTCGTATCCAGATTTTTTGAGGTCTACGGATCTCCAAATTTCTTCAAATTCGATGAGTGGGCAGCTCTTAAAAATGCGTATTTTGTTTCCCAGGGAATATATGATCTCATGGCCGTTGATCTCCATAACAGCCGCTTGATCTTGTCCTTCGGCGCAAATTTTCTGTCCAACTGGCCGAACGTCATGGAGAACCAAAGGATTTACGGAGAGAAAAGAGCAGAAGGCGATCTGAAAATAATCCAGATCGAACCGAGATTTTCCATAGAGGCGTCTCGGGCGGATAAATGGATCCCGATCAATCAGGGTTCGGAAGGATTGTTGGCGTTAGGTATTGCTTCAATTTTAATCAAGGAAAGACTGTTCAATCAAGCGTTCGTCGAAAGATTCACATCACAATTTAATGAATTCAGAGATTTTATCCTTCAAAACATCTACCTTGATCAGGTGTCCGAGATGACCGGAGTTCCTCTGAGCACGATCATTGAAATCGCAAAGGAATTTCATACTCGACAGCCCGTTGTTGCTGTCTCCGATTTCAATCTTTCCTATTCCAACAAGGGTCTTTTCAATATACTTGCCGTCCACTCATTGAATGCTTTAGCCGGTAATATAGATTCGCCCGGGGGATTCCTCCGCCGGAGACAGGCCCCCTTGACTGAATTGCCGCCTGTGACCTTGGATAGTATCGCAAAGAAGGCTCTTTCGGAGGAAGAGCACAGTGGGACTTCCGGAAGCGATCTACTTTTTCCGTCAAAGAACGCTAAAGATATGATCGACAGCATGTTGAATAAATCTCCCTATGGAATAAGCTGCCTGTTCTTGTCCTCCCCAGGACATCAGTTCGTTTCTTTCATCCAAAAGAAGAAGGCCGACATTTTGGAAAGCATTCCATTCATCGTCAGTTTCTCTTCATTCATGGATGAAACGAGCTCTTTGGCGGACCTCATCCTCCCCGATACGACGTTTTATGAAAAATGGCAGGATCATCACAGTTCACCCTTGTCGGAGATTCCTATTGTCGGAATAAGCCGACCCGTCATTCAACCTCTGTACCAATCCCGTCCACTCGAATCAACTCTTCTGACACTTGCCAAAACTATGGGTGAGGACTTCGCCCAGAATTTTCCCTGGCCGGATTACAGGGAGCTTTTGCTTTACAGGATGAAGGGACTCTTCCGGGCAAAAAAGGGAAGCATCTTTTCTTCATCATATGAGGAAGCACAGCTCAGGATCTTGGAAGAAAGAGGATGGTGGACACCTCAACATGATTCTGAGGATGCCTTTATCAAAGACCTTTTGGAGAAAGGAGGATGGCAAGATCCTTCCTACCACTTCAATGAAAGAAGCTTTGTCTACCAGAATAACTCTCAGAGATTTGTTTTTGTCTCGTCCTTCGGGATTGAGGGCGTTGGATCCAACGAAAACCAGGAAAACGAAGACTATCCTCTCCGTCTTTTTCTGTTCGACCTCCCGTTCACTTCGTCAGATTCCAGCAGTAAGAACATGCCATGGTATCAAGAGAATCTGGGATTCCGATTCGGACTCTTGTGGAAGATTTGGGTCGAGGTGAATCCTGAGACCGCGGGAGCCCTTGGTATACGTGATAAAGACATTGTCTGGGTGGAATCTCCCCAAGGCCGCATCAAGGCTGTCGCCAAAATTTTCCCGGGAGTCGGGCCTGAAATCGTGGGAATGCCTTTGAATAAAACTGAATACCCGTTAGCTTCGAAGGGAGAGGCCGATATCAATGATCCTCTTCATCTCCTTGAGGAAACATATGATGAACGGACTGGAATTCCTGATCGAATGTCAACGCGCGTCAAAATTTACAAAGCGAGAAGGAGATAGACAAATGAGAAAATGGGGAATGGTTATTGACTTAGATAGATGTACGGGATGCCAAGCGTGTGTGGTTGCCTGCAAAGCGGAAAACAATGTAGTATTTTCGGATCCTACCCAGGAAGAGACTCATAGGGCCATATCCTGGATGTCCGTCCTCACTGTTCTGGAGGGTGAGTATCCTGATGTCAAAGAGAAATATTTTCCCAGGCCCTGTATGCACTGTGAAAATCCACCCTGTGTCAAAGTTTGTCCGGTAGGAGCGACCTACAAAAATCCGGAGGGAATTGTCGCCCAGGTCTACACGCGCTGTATCGGTTGTCGCTACTGCACCAACAATTGTCCCTATACTCTCAAATATTTCAATTATTCCCGTCCCCGATGGTCCAATGAGATGAAGAACCTATTGAATCCTGATGTCTCAAGAAGACAGGTTGGAGTGGTTGAGAAATGTTCGTTCTGCCATCACAGGCTGCAGAAAGCGAAAGAGGATGCCCGGTTCGAGAAAAGGGAACTCAGGGAAGAAGACTACGTTCCTGCCTGTGTCCAGACCTGTCCCACCGGCGCACTGATTTTCGGAGATCTGGAGAATCCAAAAAGTGAAGTGCACCGGCTGTCGAAGATTTCACGCGCTTTTCGCTTGCTGGAAGAATTGGGAACGGAGCCGCAAGTCTTCTATTTAACGGAGGGAGAGTGGCATGGATAAAAAAAGTGATGACTATTCGAAGGTCGAAGAGGACCTTCTTAGGCCGATTACCCAAACGGGCCGTGATTTTTATGTTACGGTGGCCATTCTCCTGGCTATCATTTCTGTCGGTGTCTTTGCCTGGATTATTCAGTTAAGAGAAGGTCTGGGAGTCACCGGCTTGAACAGACCCGTCTTCTGGGGAGTTTACATCACCAATTTCGTCTTTTTCATCGGAATCAGCCATGCAGGTACTCTGATTTCAGCCATCCTTCGCTTGGCGAATGCCGAATGGCGCAGAGCCATAACCCGGTCTGCCGAAGTTATCACGGTGTTGGTGTTGTTTATTGGAGTGGGGAACATCATAAACGATTTGGGTAGGCCTGAGAGGTTGCTCTATACGATTTTTCACGGGGAATTTCTGTCACCACTATTGTGGGATGTTGTCAGCATCAGCGCATATCTTTTCTGCAGCACTGTCTATCTTTATCTTCCCCTGATCCCTGATATTGCCCTGATGAGGGACAAATTTAAGGGCACGACGAGAGGAAAGATTTACCGAATACTGGCGATTGGCTGGAAGGGGACGGAGAAACAGTGGAAAATTCTGGGAAGGGCGATTTCGTTGATGGCCGTCATGATCATTCCCATCGCTGTTTCGGTCCACACCGTCGTATCCTATGTGTTCGCCATGACTATTCAGCCCATGTGGCACAGTACGATTTTAGGGCCTTATTTTGTCACGGGTGCGATATTCTCCGGAATTGCTGGTCTGCTCATCGCTATGGTCATCATCCGGAAAAGCTGTCACTTACAGGCCTATCTGAAACCTGTGCATTTTAACAACCTGGGATTGCTTCTTCTGGTGATGAGCCTTCTCTGGTTCTATTTCACGTTTACTGAAACCCTCACTTCTTTTTATGGTGCTGAACCATCCCATCTAGCCGTGTTTTATGCAAAACTCACAGGACAGTATGCCCCCTATTTCTGGACTATGATTTTTTTATGTTTTATCTTCCCGGTGGCTATTCTATCCAATCGAAAAACCAGGACCATATCCGGAGTTTTTATCGTTTCCTGCGGGGTGATCGTGGGCATGTGGCTGGAGCGCTACACAATCGTTTTGCCGACGCTGATCAATCCCCGCCTGCCGATTGAAAGAGGAGCATATACTCCAACCTGGGTTGAACTCGCAATAACGGCTGCGTGTTTCGCAGCATTTATACTGCTGTACATATTATTCGTTAAAGTGTTCCCGATCGTATCTATCTGGGAGATCAAGGAAGGAAAAGAGGTAGGCGTTGAAGAGACAGCCGAGAGAGTCAAAAGTTATCTTCCCGATACAATCTTTGAAAAAAAATCCGAAGGCATAGGTGCGAATGAGATTAATTCATCGTCGAAAAGAGAAAATGATCATGAGTAAAAGGAAGAGATCGATTTTAATTATTTTCCTAAAAGTGTGCATCGGGATCATAATTGTCTCGAGTGCTGTGCCCTTGGTCTTCTCACAGGAAAAGGATGCTTATCCCCTCCCCGAAAATCCTCTGACTGGGGCAGATATTTTCTTCAAAAAGGGCTGCATCGAGTGCCATACGGTCTGGGACATCGGCAAGAGCTTCGGTCCCGACCTCACCCAGATCGGGATGGAGAAGGATTTCTTCAGGTTGTCTGGGGCTCTCTGGAGTCATTCGCCCAAAATGATTGATGTTATGGAGGAAAGGGGAATCGAGAGGCCGCTTTTTTCAGCCGAAGAGATCGAGAGCTTGTTGGCTTACATATATTATCTCGGCCTAATCGATGAAATGGGCGATTATTTGAAAGGGGAGGAGATTTTTACGAATAAAGGCTGTTCTCGGTGCCATTCACTCGG
>JAGLRY010000322.1 GCA_023135995.1 Candidatus Aminicenantota bacterium
TAACAAGAAAACAATAGATATGATTGTTACCGAAGCACGTAACCTTGCGATCAAAGAGATTCTTCCCACCCAGAAATTAGGCGATCAGGAAGGATGCAAGTTCGAAAACGGAAGAGTAACTGTTCCGGAATCTTTCCACAGAATCTATGAGATTTTTAAGGAAGGTGAATGGGTCGCCATGACTGAAGATCCTGAATGGGGAGGACAGGGAATGCCGACAACGGTTGCGATGGCAGCAAACGATTATTTTGTTGGGGCCAATTACGCTTTCATGATGTATCC
Organism: Candidatus Aminicenantota bacterium; assembly: GCA_023135995.1. GTDB lineage: Bacteria > Acidobacteriota > Aminicenantia > Aminicenantales > Aminicenantaceae > WTAW01. The sequence goes on from JAGLRY010000322.1 coordinate 283, forward strand.
GGGATTAACTCATGGGGCGGGAAAACTGATCAATGCTTTTGGAACAGATAAACAAAAAGAACTGTTTTTAAAAAAAATGTACACGGGTGGATGGACGGGTACAATGTTGCTTACAGAACCGGAGGCTGGATCGGACGTAGGCGCACTTACCACTTCAGCTGTAAAAAACGATGATGGCACCTATTCAATTTCCGGTAATAAAATTTTTATCTCAAGTGGCGAGAACGATCTGTCTGAAAACATTATTCATCCTGTTTTGGCTCGCATTGAAGGCGCTCCGGCAGGAACCAAAGGGATATCTTTGTTTCTTGTCCCAAAAATATGGGTTAACGACGACGGCAGTCTTGGTGAATTTAACGATGTGGTATGTACAGGTATTGAAGAAAAACTGGGAATTCATGGCAATTCAACTTGCTCTTTGACTCTTGGCGGGAAGGGAAAATGTAGAGGAACCCTTTTAGGTGAAGAGAACAAAGGGATGCGAGCCATGTTTCATATGATGAATGAGGAACGTTTGCAGACAGGACTCGGAGGGTTTTGCTGTGCTTCTTCTGCCTATATGTATGCTGTTAACTATGCCAGAGAACGAATTCAAGGGAAGAATCTACTACAAATGATGGACAAAAACTCCCCGTCCGTGCCCATTATCCAACACCCGGATATACGCCGGCAGCTGATAACAATGAAAGTGTATGTTGAGGGAATGCGAAGCCTTCTTTATTATGTTGGGATGTGTGAAGATAAGATTAAGATTTCAGAAGATTCAGATGAGAAATCAAAATATCAGGGTATAGTCGATGTACTCATTCCAATTGCCAAAGGTTATGTTACGGATAGGGCCTTTGAAGTTTGTAGTCACGGCATTCAAGTCTATGGAGGATATGGTTATATTAAAGAATATCCTCTGGAACAGCTTTTGCGAGATTGTAGAATAACGATGATCTACGAAGGGACGAACGGTATCCAAGCTATGGATCTATTAGGAAGAAAGCTGGGGATGAATAAGGGAAAACCTTTTATGGATCTTTTAGGTGAGATGCATAAGACCATTGCAGCGGCCAGTGGAGTATCCGGCCTGGAGGATTTAACAGCCAAAGTGGAAGAAGCGGTTGATAAGCTGGGAGAAGTTGCATTACATATGGGAATGACAGCCTTTTCTGACAAACTCTTGAATGCCTTTGCCTTTGCATATCCTTTTATGGAAGTTACCGGTGATGTAGTGATGTCCTGGATGCTGATGTGGCGGGCAACGATTGCTGCACAAAAGCTGAAAAAGGAGGTAAAGAAAAAGGATATCTCCTTTTACAAGGGCCAGCTTAAAAGTGCTGAATTTTACCTTTATTCTATTCTTCCTATCACATTGGGTAAGATGAAGACCATTTTGGCAACCAATGGCGCTGCTGTAGAAATTTCCGAGGATTCTTTTGGTGGATAACTTTACTGTATTCGGTGTCAAAGCTTGAATAGTGTTGCGGATCTGGGGTCGGGCCTTGCTAAATGTCTGAAAAGTTGTGAGAAAAAGCTCCAAGAATAGCCTTTTTGGGGTCAAAAAGAGTCGTTTAAGAAGATTGTAAAGCCTATTTTAGGCCTCTTTTACTGTTATTATAATTGGTTAACCTGGCCCGACCCCAAATCACCTTAACAATGCCATCAACCTGACGCCCAAGGCTGAGGCCTCGGGTGCTGGTTATGGTTAGACGTTTTGATATCTATGACCAACATCATCCCTGACACTGATTTGTAAAAGAGATAAGAGAGTACTTTGATCAGTACCAACAGGCAAAGAGGGGCTAAATGAAACCAGTAACTTCAGACGATGTCCTTGATCTCATGGATGCATCATTCACCTCTGCTGCATTAGGTACAGCACTGGAACTCGGCCTCTTTTGGCTGCTCGAATCCCGACCACTTGATGCCAAAAGCGTGGCTCTGGAACTCGGAATTCCTCCATCCCGCTGTTATTACTGGCTCCAGCTACTTTGTCGCACCGGACTCATCGAGGAGAGTTCCCATGGATATAAAGCCTCCTCTACGGCACGAACCGCCATCCTTGAAGCCTATAGCCAAGATTCCTGGACGCTACTTGCGGAAGAGGCAAGGGGCCGGCTACCGGGCCTATGTGATCTGCCGATTCACATTCGTGAGTCAGGTTCAGCTTGGGATGCTCTTGGGCTGTCCCGCCCAACTTATGTTGATCGAATGCTCGAGGAACCAGAGAGGGCACGGCGGTTCACTCGAATGCTCTACGAACTACACCAGCCTCTTGCAGACGAACTGGCCGGATTATTGGATCTGAGTGGAGTGAAACGATTGATGGATCTGGGAGGTGGTTCTGGTGTCATATCGCTAGAGTTTGTGCGTCGAAATCCTAAGCTTACTGCTGTAGTTGTGGATATCCCCAATGTTTGTGTTGCGGGTCTTGAAATTGCTGCCGAGAATGCTCTTGAGGATCGGATTATATATCACCCGGCAAATTTTCTATATGATGATCTACCATTGGGGTTTGACATGGTCCTAGAATGCGATGTCGATGTTTACAGCGAAACGTTGTTCCGTAAGGTAAAGACTGCTTTAAATCCTGGCGGGCGCTTCGTAATCGTTGACCAGCTTGCTCCCGCGGAAGGGGTGGCCCTGCCATCGCGTCTACACTGGGCGTTTGAGGGTTCGATGATGAGCCCGGAATTCATGTTCCTTACAAAAGCACAAATTTTGGAGCAACTCAAGAATGCCGGCTTTCAACTTCTGTCAGAAAAAGCTCTACCCTCGGAATCTGCTTCATGTACAAGGTTCACGAACGGGTTGGTGGTGATCGAAGCCCAAAAATAACTAAGACAGTAATACGTCTAACCTTTAAGGATTGTTAATATTCGGAGTCAAAGCTTGAATTGTGAATAACACCTTGCCTTAATTGTGGATTTGGGTGAAGTTAAAAGTTAGATAGCAAAACACAAAGAATATTTCCACATTGAAATGACAAACACTCCCGTTAATAAATATCAAAGAAGGATATCTCTGATCACCGGGAGCGCATTTCACTCATTTCATGACG
>JAGLRY010000323.1 GCA_023135995.1 Candidatus Aminicenantota bacterium
GGGGTCCCCTTAATCTCGTCACCTTCCATTTGGAGCAACCAGACGTCACGAGTCCCCCTGCGGTCGCTTAAAAAAAGAATATGTTCGCCATCTGGCGCACTCGCCAAAAACCGATCATCGGCCGGATGTGTGATCAAGGGAATTTCCTCTCCAGACTTCATTGACAAAAGAAACACATCATTGTTTGTTGGGTTGTCAGCCTGCCTCCGCTCAAGAATGATGTGTTTCCCGTCCGGTGAAAAAGCCGCTTTTTCAGGCTCGTTCTTTTCATAATATGTTTTTAGAACACGCTTGGAGCCATCATTCACAGAAATGAGAACAAACTGACTTGAGGTCGGAGATTGTTCTCGTTTTATCACGGCCAATATATATTTTCCATCCGGAGACCAGCCACAGGTGATCGACACCCCCTCATCAGGCGACACTTGGAATAGAGTCCGTGTCTTCGTCCCGTCACGAGAGGCGATACGTATGCCGACAAAATTGGGCTCCGTGTCCCAATCCCACCAATCATAGGCAATTGATCCTCCGTCAGGTGACCATCTGGAACTGTAGGCCATAGCTCCTGATTTCTCCCAAGAGCCTTTGTGAGTGATATTATATTTCTCTCTCTTGATCAGATCTTGCACGACTAGGTCACCGGTATTCCAATCAGTGAATGAGATATAGCGACCGTCAGGAGAAACTTCCCCTTGTCCCCGCGTATTGCCTGGCCCAATCTTCTTTAAAATAAATTCGCTATCACGTTTTTCTGCTGCTGCTTTTGCATTTAACAGCGAGGATAGCCTTTCTTGAGCAAGTTTTACAATTTCTATCTGATGGGGGTAATTGTCCATGACCTTTTGGAAGGCTTCCTGGGCTGATTTCGTTTTCTCCAGGCCCAATTTTTCAAAACAAATTCCTATTCGGTATTGGGCTTTGGCGGCCAAGGCTTCGTCTTTCGTTTCGTCTACAAGCTTCTGGTAAAGACAAATGGCTTCTTCCAGGTTCCCTTCTGCCCGCTCCTTAGCTAAAGCCTTCTGAAACAGGTCGTGGCCGTTTTGGATCGAAAAACTGCCAAAGCTGAAAGCTACAAACACAAGAATTGCAATCAAGATTGAATGTTTTTTCATTTGCACTCTCCTATACTTTTGTTCCATATCAATCTCAATTTAGTGCAATCGGCCTCAGTTTGTGTCATGAGATTGTCGTGAGAATGTCATTTTTTTGAAATATTTATTACATGAAATCGTCCAGAAACTGTCATGAAAATGTCATCGACCGAGGACCAATTTGTAGCCTACTCCGTGGACGGTAATCAGATAGAGGGGCTTAGAGGGGTTGTCTTCGATCTTGTTACGAATCAAAGCGATGTGATTGTCCACGGTACGTGTTGTAGGATATTGGTCATAACCCCAAACCTCATCGAGCAGTTCATCTCGGGTGACGACCTCGCCTATCCGGGCAGCTAAAAGGCGGAGCACACCAAATTCCTTGCGCGACATGTTCAGGATTTCCTTTCCTTTGCGGGCTTCAAAACATTTAAAATCGATGGAGATCTCGCCAAATTTCAACTCGCCCGGCAAATCTCCGGTTTTCGCCTTCTGAATACGGCGAATGATGGCCCTTATTCTCGCTAATAATTCCGGCACCGAAAATGGCTTGGTGACATAGTCATCGGCACCAAGGTCCAAACCAACCACACGATCCATTTCTTCTCCGCGTGCTGTCAACATCAGGATGGGTGTTGTGATTCCCTCATCACGCACCTTACGGCAGACTTCATATCCGCTCATTTTTGGAAGCATCAGATCGAGGATGATCAAATCCGGCTTCTTCTCCTTGATCAAGCTATATCCCTGCTCGCCATCTGTGGCAGTCAAAACCTCATAAGATTCGTATTCGAGATTGTCTTTGAGTCCTCGCAGAATGGCGACATCATCCTCGATGATGAGAATCCTTTTCATGATTCGCCCTCCAAAGGCAGATAGATGAAAAAGGTGCTTCCTTTTCCTGGAGTACTCTCCACTTCTATATGGCCTCCGTGTTCTTTGACAATATGATACACTAAAGCTAAACCTAATCCTGTTCCCAAAATACGTTCGTTTTCAACCGAAGGGATGCGGTAATATTTTTCAAAAATCCGCTCCTTCTCATGAGATTCGAAACCAATACCTTTATCAATCACTTGAATGAGTGCTTGGTTATCCTCTCTTTGAAGTCGCAAGTCGATGTCGCGTGAATCACCCGAATATTTCATGGCGTTGTGGAGAAGATTCAAGAGAGCTTGCTTTATGGCATCGCGATCCACCTGGACATCGGGCAGGCCTTCATCAGTCTGAATGTTGAGCTTAATACCCTGCTGGCTGAGAGGATATTCCATGGCTCGGGCCGATGATTGAATTATCTCATACAATGAGACACGCTCAGGCCGGTAGATCCTTTTTCCT
>JAGLRY010000324.1 GCA_023135995.1 Candidatus Aminicenantota bacterium
GTCGTTTTGATGGGGATTTCTGCTGCGATTTTGAGGAGTTCGTTGCCATCATCGCGAGTGGCATTAGCCACGCTCCGGAGAGTCCGTTCGTTGTAGAGATATTTTATATAATCCATCTCAGGGACAGGTGACATATAAATACCGGCTAAGGCTTGGGTTCCGCCTTTATCCAAAAACCTCATGCCATCTAGAACTGTTGGTCCTGCGGGAGTGAAATTCACGATGCTATCAAGCTTGGCGGGTGGATCTTCATTTGAAGTTCCTGTCCAGGATGCTCCGAGTTTTCGGGCCAGTTCGCGATGTTCTTCGTTGCGAGAGAAAACATAAACCTCGCATCCCCAATGAACAGCCACTTGAATGGCCACATGGGCAGATGCGCCAAAACCGATAAGGCCAAGGCGTTGACCGGGTTTGACTTCACTGAGGCACAGAGCCCTGTAGCCAATGATCCCTGCACAGAGGAGAGGCGCAGCCTCCTGATCAGAAAAAATGGATGGGATGGGATAGGCAAATTTCTCAGATATCACGATGTATTCTGTGTAGCCACCATTGACATGATATCCGGTGAAGCGGGCATTGTCGCAGAGGTTTTCTTTGCCCTGTTGGGCATATCTGCAATTTTCCTCAGTCGAGTAGAGCCATGCCACACCGACTCTATCTCCTTCTTTGAAACGAGAGGCTTCACTCCCCATCTTTTCCACGATTCCGACGATCTGGTGGCCGGGGATGATGGGAAGCTTGACGTCGGGAAGTTCGCCCTCAATGGTGTGCAGGTCTGTGTGGCAGACACCACAGACATTGATGCGGATGAGGATGTCTTCGGCGCCAGGTTCTGGCATTGGGACATCGGTCAATTCTAGGGGGCTCTGGTCTATAAGTGCGAATTTATTAAGGAGCATGGCTTTCATGAGTCATTCCTTTTTATTTTCGGTCCGTTCGGGGAACGGACCCTACATAATTATTACCCTTTTAACCGTTTGGGAAACGGTCCCTACAATTATTTACTTCTTACTGTCTTTAGCAGACGACTTACTTTTATTTTCAGATTGTTTTTTTATCTTTTCTTTGAGGCGGGCGCGGCGATGCACAAAGTCTTTTTCGTAATAGGAAGAGACGCCGCGAGAGAGGACGTAGCCCTCTTCAGAGATATTCCTGGCTTCTTCGTAATTCTTCTCCCTGTGCTCGAGATACATGGCGAGTTCCCTGAAGGAGAAAAAGTGCCCGGCCGAAATATCCTCTAAGGATGTGATCTCCTTCCAAATGGCCACAGCTTTGTCCCACTCCTGATTTTTTTTGAAATGGTAAGAAAGCTTCATCTTTGCCAGGGTGGTCACGTCATCGGTCAGATCACCATCCAAGGCTTTCTGGAAGAATTGGACCGATTTTTCTGTATCGCCGATCTTTTCCATAACCCTCCCCGCACCGAAAAAATCCATGGCATCGGGCAGGCACTCCTCCCCTTCTTCAAAAAAGATCGAAGCGCCAGCGATGACGACTCCCAACAGAGAGAGGATATCTTCCTGATTATGGTAGAGGATAGGTTCGATCAGGTCATAATTACCAGTTTGGAGGTAATGGAAATACCGCCACGGAACCTCAGACGATGGGATATCTTCGGTCCTCCCTGTACGGACGACTTCCTGTGCCAGATAAGAGAGGCGGCAGTTGTCATATTTGTGTCTCCACAAATTTCGGGCCGGATACATAAAATCCAAATGCGGAAGGTCATTCAATGGGAATGGCTGACGGTGAAGGATGAAGCGTGTTTCGAGGATTGGAATATCAAAATTTTTTCCATTATAGGTGACTAACGATTGAAAATTCATCTCCTTAAAGAATTGGGCCATCTCCTGGAGCATGCGCTCTTCTTCAGCAAGCTCACCCAGGAAATATTGCGCCACCCAGAATTTATCGTCCTTGTAGTAGCCCATGCCGACATTGAATGGAATCGTCCCTGTTCCCCCTGAAAGGCCGGTCGTTTCGAGGTCGATAAAAAGGGCCGTCGAGAGGTCTAAATTACGAAATGATTCATCCTTGCTCAAACAGGCTAGGATATCTCCACTGATCTGAAGCCCGGAGGAAATAGTGATTTTTCCGTAGCGGGTGTCCAGATTGTATGAATTTTCGATGAATTGGAGGGGTTCGCGTTCTTGAGGTTCGAATTGTGGAGTTTGGGGCGCAGAAGATTTTTCACTACGGGTGAGACTGATGAGTTGTTCGAGTTTTTCTTTTGTGGACAGGACTTCTTCATCGTCGAGCTTCGACCATGTGTCCTTGATCTGCTGCGTTTTCGAACGGACTTCGCGTTCTTTTTTGAGATGTTTGAGTTTGTCTTTAATGTCGG
>JAGLRY010000325.1 GCA_023135995.1 Candidatus Aminicenantota bacterium
AACTACCTTCGATAAAGGTAGATGCTGTGGTCTTTGCCGTCTTCGGCCTTTAAGGAAACATAGTCTAGAAGCTTATTCTCCCATTGCTCTATGGCGTAATTGTGTGTGAGGACATGGGCTCCAAGTTTGAGCTGCCTTTCCAGGTGGGGCCGCATCAGTTCGTTGGACTCTATAAGAAGATACATAGTGACAACTGTGGCCTCTGATAGATTCGCTTTTGTGGCATCCTCCATTCTGAATTTGACGAGGTTTTCTACGCCCGCTGCCTTTGCGTTGGCCTCGGATTTTCTGATCAACTGTGGGTCGAGCTCAAGCCCCACACCGTGAGCTCCGTATTTCTTTGCTGCGGCTATCACAATCCTCCCATCACCGCTGCCGATGTCGTACAATACATCATCCTTATCCAGTTTAGCCATTTCGAGCATCTTCTCCACAACAGATATGGGCGTCTCTAAATACGGCGCAAGGTCTACAACATCTGTCCTACCATGAGAGCCCTGAAAGAGGTCTAATTTGTTGTTTTCATCATGGCGGAATGAATTGGCCGATCCAGGCTCGATGCGATACGACATTTCTTCGTCACCGTGCATGAATGTGATGTCGAGGGCCACATCCCCTGAGTGGCGGTGGACCTCACCTTTGGCCAGGCTCCTTTCCCCAGATTCACCGTATGATCTTGCCTCATGGAAGGTGTAATGGACAGTCTCTTTGGTGATATTACGGATCGTGATCTCTTTTTTTTCCTGGGAGATTGTCGGGATCGAATTTCTAATTGATGGTTCTAGGTTGCGTTTGAACAACCCATGGGAAATCTGAGGGGAAATAAATAAAGAGAAGATGACCAAGATATAAAAAACGATCAACATTCCAAGAGGATTTTTCTGAAGACTGCTTAATTTTTTCACAATCCCATTTGTTTTTTTATTTTGATGTACAGATGTCTTCCACTGCTTTTGGCAGGGGCATGATCTTCTTGGTCTTGTAGTCGAAACACACCATTCCTGTTTCAACCAATGCAATATTTTGGCCATCGCTCGCCCGAGCCAATCTATAAAAAAGGCGGAAGCCGCTTTTGGAGGGCTCTCCAGCGGCAACATCGACGCTTAAAAAATCGCCGGCATAGGCTTCGCCCTGATAGACGATGGCAGCATCTCCCATTGTGAGGGACACTCCTCCACAATCGAGCTCCGAGAAACCATGGATAGCCAGAAAGGCCACGCGGGCTTCATGGACGAGTGACAGCAGGCTGTCATTTCCCAGGTGTCCGCCATAATTCAGATCTGTCACGCGGACAACGATTTTTGTGCTGAACGGATATTGATCCAATTGTTTTAATCGAATTCGTGGCATGGTTTTATGACCTCAAATAAATTATAGGCTACGACTATTATATTATCCCTTTAGCCAAATTATCCAGCAAAGCAAGTTTTCGTTCTGGATCACTCGGAATTTTGGGATAGAGGATGGCGGATCCGTCTTTGATGGTGACGGCCTGAGAGGCTAAATCGACAAAGGGTTCGATGGTATGAGAGACGACGACAACGACGGCTCTCGCTTCGATATGATGTTTGATCCAGGAGAGGATGTCGTCCTTTATCTTTCTGTCCATTCCTTCTAGAGGCTCATCCAGGAGGATATAGCGGGGTGTGCCGATGAGGGCTGCTGCGAATATAGCGCGGCGTCGCTGTCCGAGGGAGAGTTCGCGAACAGTTCGGGAGGCTTGATCGCGAAGGCCAAAAAATTCAAACGCATCAATCCCCTTTTCTAAGGGTTCATTGCGTAGGCGGCAGACAAGATTGAGAATCTCCCGGATGGTTGCGTAGGGAGTGAGGTCGGGTTGTTCGGGCACATAAGCAAGGTTTTTGCGGGCCTCCACTTCATCCTGCCAGAGATCGTGGCCGTCAATTGTGATCTGGCCTGCGTCTGGTTTTTCCACGCCCGAGGCCAATTTCAGGAGCGTGCTTTTTCCGCATCCATTCGGTCCCAGGAGCATGGTGAGGCCGGGTTGGAATTCCAGGTCGATCCCAACAAGGACAGAAGTATCTTTTTCGTAAAAAAAGGAGACATTCTGGAAATGGATCATTGACGGCTCCATGATAGGGGATCTCCTGCTGCGAGGTGATGCATCTCGAGCCAGCGGCTCACTTTTTGATTCTTCTCTTCTGTAGCTGCATATCTTAGTAGGAAAGGAGTTGAGGCCAAGAAAACAAAAGACATTGCGGGAATGAGGCACACCAATACAGCTGCGACTGTGCCGAAAATAAAAGTTCGTCCAACTGCTCCCATCTGATAGATGAAAGCGGTGCGGACCATCAGTGCAGCAAATGCAGCGAGCGGCGGCAGAGAAACAGCGACAGGCCATAACGCCTGGCTTTTTATGAGTAAGATGAGAACGAGTATGGGGAAAGTCAACAGGCCGATTAAAATGCTGTCTGTGAGGATCCGGTGATTGGCTGACCATGGGAGAGATCGCGCCCACGGCCAGGGTGGTCTTCGCACAGCAATAAGGTTAGCGGTAAAGGCACAAAACACAGCGATGGATAGAGTGCCGCCAAAGACAACACCCCTGAAAATTTGATGGGGGGTGAGTGTGTTGTTCGAGAGGAAAAGAGTAGTCAGGCCGAGGACAAAAAGGGAAGGCAGGTAGGAAAAGAGGATCCGCAAACGAAGTGCCCGGAAGGCGATGACGGCGCTGATGAATGATCCGGTGATGGTTTTTTGAGTAGTGAAGGTTTTTTGTGCGGTGATAGACTTTTGGGATAAGCGGGGCTTGTGGAAGGGGAAGAGAGAGCCAGCTGTTTGGTCTGCAATGATTAGGAGAACAATCGCGATTGTGAGGAAAATCCAATGGCTTGATGTTGAAAGAACGCAGGCTGCGAAGGAGAGTGGTTTGGTGATAAGATTGCGCTGGACGGGCAGCACACATAGGCCAGCGGCCAATCCTAAAATGGGCAATCCGAGTAAATATAAGATCGGAGATACCTGAAAAACTGCGAAGGCGATGAGGGCGAGCAGAGCGAGGACCAGAAGAATGGGCGTTTGAGCTACGGTGATGGCGACGCAGGCAAGGCGGCGGTGTGTGAGGCCGCGGGCGGGGAGATGGCGGATCCAGCCGTTTAGTCCGAGGCAGATACGGGGGGATGCCATGGCTGCAACGCTTAGGCTGAGGATGGAAGAAACCAGTCCCATGAGGAGAGAGCCTCCCTCAAGAAGGGCTGCAAAAATCGTGTTGAACAGCTCGGGCCTAAGGAGGTAATACGCGGCAAAGGCCACAGCCAGGATGGGTGCAAGCTTTCGGAGAGCAAGCCGAGTGCCTACACCCAGATGGAAGACTATGAATGGCTTTACCGAATGTTCCTTCACCAGATCTCCTCTCTTGCGCTTATATCAGAGCCAAAAATCGATGTCAATT
>JAGLRY010000326.1 GCA_023135995.1 Candidatus Aminicenantota bacterium
ATACACACTTGGACTCGATGATTCGGGGGAGCACAGAGAATCCATTCCTGAATATCGGTTGTATGAATGCAAAAATACGATCATGGAGTCCTGGAACTGTGGATGGTAGCTTAAAATCGGGAATCCGGAGGTCTTGCGGATCTGCACCGATCAATTCCAGTTGATCGAGACCGACTGGAGTTAGGCCGCGTTTTTCGGCCTCAACAAGAACGGGATTCTTGTCTTTGGGAAGATCCATGATCTCTCCTGCAACGACATCGAGGGCAAGCGGACTTGTGGATGCCACGAGCAGCCCAACCGCACGCGGTTCGCCGTTGTGTGGTCCGTTTCCTTCCATTCCGATGACAGCATCCATGATGGAAAGTCGCGGAGAAATATAATTACTCAGGTCTATCAGCATGTTTGCAAAATGGCTCTTTTGCTGGAGTTTTGCATGATATCCTGGTTTGAACAAACCGGGGATGACACCAAATATATTCTTCACCGCGCCTGTCATGTGCATGAATCCGTGGGTTTTTAGTTTGCAGAGGTTGATCACAGCGTCGGCTTCGTGGACAGGAGTTATTATTTCAAAGCGCTTGAAGTGTTTTCCTTCTGGGTAGGAGACGATCTGGTAGGAGGTGTCGAAATTGAGATCGATTCCCGCTCCTTTGGCAACCTGGTCCATTGCGGTCGTTCGGTAGGTCCTTTCCAACATCTTTTCTGTGTAGGGGTAGCCTGATCCTGGGCTGTCTGCAATGACCGGCTTGGCTTTTTTCTCTTTGGCCATTCGAGCGACAGTTGAAACGACCGAAGGATGTGTAGTCACGGCCTTCTCTGGTTTAGCTGCAGCCAGTAGGTTTGTTTTGAGCACAACTCTCTCACCAGGAGAAACGAATGTGGTTATCCCTCCCATCATCCTTATGAGCTCAGCCATCTTTTCTTCGGCCTGGTCATAGTCTGCGCAGTGAACGATATAGACTTTTTCCATGATTTAGATTTTGATTATAACGTCTTCCCAAGATCATGCAAGTTCTATGCAGTTAAAAAGGCTTTGCGCATTCGTCAAGTTTTGCACGATTATGAATAATCCGGGTAATGAAGTAGATATTCTAGTAGAGGGTATTTGGGCTGTCAATTGACTTTGACAGCCGGAGGGTAAGGGGGGTCAGACATTCATAACTTTCATAATTGTTTTGCATCGAGAAAATATAGAAGGATGAGTTATAAAATTACTAAAGTTATCAATGTCTGACCCCAATGTGTTAAAGATTGGTGTTTTTCTATTGAGCATCAGTGGATGCGAGCATGACCTTTCGGGCTAGGGCTTTCTGTCTGATGAGTGCATAATGCAGGCTATCTGTATTCCAGTTGGCTGCTCTACGAAAATACTTTGCCGCCGCCTCCTTATCTCCGGATTTGTCTTTTGCGCGTGCTGTGAGGTAGTGGAAAAAGGGATCATCGATAGAGGCGTTCTTGAACAATTCAAATGCGCTCCGTGTTTCTCCCTGAGCCATGGCGATGTGACCGAGGAGTGCGATGTGATATTTCAGCCGTTTGGAATCGTCCATTTCCTCCAAAGCCGCTCTGTATTCAGCGGCTTTGTCCAGCGCTTTATCAAATTTGTGCTCTTTCGCTGCGATCCATGCCTCCCAGAAAAGGCTCTCACTGACAAAGTAATCTTTGTAATAGGGCGCGAGGTTTTTCTCCAGGGTCACGTTTTGGCAGTCGGTAATGCATTTCTGTGCATTCTCATAATCCTTGAGTTCGCTGTAGACAGCGCATTTGGCTAGTTTATAGCGTGCGACTTCTTCGAGGATCCCATTGGCAAAAGCCATCTCGATAGTTTCGTCGATTGCATCTAAAGCGCTGAGATAATCCTGCTCGTAGAGGTAGGAGTGGGTGATGCTCTCCATCGTGTAGACTCTTCCGCAGGGGTTTATCTCGTTGTCCATAGCCTCTTTGAGAACCTCGCGCCCTTCTTTGTATTTCCCTAGAAAACAGAGGTTGATTCCGATCTTGCGTTGGGAATAGGAAAACGTCGGATCTATTTCCAGCGCCTTTTTATAGTGTGCGATGGCGTCTTCGAATCGGCCCATTTTGGTGTAGAGATCTGCGATACAATCGTGAGAGTTGGGCTCCAGGGGATTGAGAAGGAGATACTTTTGGAAGTACTTTTCGGCCTTTTTGTAATCGCCTCTGGCAGAATATCTATAACCAAGGTCTTTGTATGCTGGGGCAAAATCCTTGTTGATCGTGATGGCTCTTTGATTTTGCTCGATGGCCTTGGCGCTATCTCCAGAATCTCTGTAAACCCGGGCAAGTAGCCAACACGGGCGCGCATCTTTGGGGTACATGTCTATGAGTTGCTCGTAGACCTTTATAGCCTTGGCATAGTCCTTTTCCCAATAGTGTGCTTTGAGTGCTGATATGAGAAACTGCTCTCCTTCTGATGCTCTGTGAGCATTTTTAATGGCTTTTTCGACGGCGTTTTCAATCTCGTTGGTTGCTGCACAGGTAAGTGTTCTGTAAATGTGCGCTTGAGCGAAGAGCGGATCTTTTTCGAGGGCTTCTCTCAGCAGGGCTTCTGCCTTTTCTCTGCGGAGAAATTCGTATTTGTCCCGGGCTTCGATGAAAAGTTGTTTTGCTTCGTTGGAATAGGAAGTGACGGGGATTTCTTTTTCTTGTTTTTGGCAGCTGATTTGGAAGACAAAAAACACAAAAAGGATAGATACACCAATCCACAATAAAGATTTTGTAGAGCCTTTCATTGAGACCTCCAAAAATTTTAAATTTGATTAAATTCCCAAATTATTTGGTGGTCGGCTGGGCAGGTGGGAATTTCCTGTCTTGGTCTGCTTACCTTCCCTTGCTCCAATCAAAATATAGGTTCAGAATGGAGAGGTGTCAAGTTTTTTTACTTTCTTTTCTTTTTTCTGTGAATCTGACCGGTTTGTCTCCTTTTTGGAGCATTCTGACCTCACCTTTGAAAGAACATCCGTCAGCTATGGCGAGTTTTTCGGTGCTGATGTTTCCAGTCATGCGGCATTCTGCACGGAGTTCAACATGTTTTGCCGATTCAATGTCTCCGACGATCTCCCCTTCGGAAATGACAGAAGGGCTTGTGATGTTACCTTCAACTTTCCCGGTCTTTCCGATCCAGACGAGGCTCTGGCTGATGACTTCTCCTTCGAAATAACCAGAGATTTGAACGCCTTCAGTGGCATTGATCATCCCGTCGAATCTGGTATTCGGCGCAATAACCGTTGTGATTATCCCGTACTTATCCTCTAATCTTCTATTCATAGTATATTATATGGGGACGGGCCACACTATCTCTCTGATTCTTATAGAGTTGCGCCCGATTCATGGTGTTTTTTTTCGCTTAGACGGCCATTTTCTATAGGTAAATAGCACTTCTAGGAGTATAACACTTTTACACTAAAATGAAACACTTTGCTTAAGCTGGCGTGCTGGCAGCATCGGATTCTGACGGGGGGAACACATTATATTCTGTGCCGAATTGTGCGAAGTATTCCAGACTGAAAGCTCTCAGTGTGTACCAGACGGGAAGGGTAATGACGGTTCCAATGTATGGGATAACGAGCAGAATAAATCCAATGCAACAGGTCATGAAGCCGGCAAAAATAACACCGATCACGAAACCGACCATCAGGACAAAGACAAATAGACCAAAAAGGATGAAGTGGAAGGGGTGCTTATTAAAAATGGAGAGAAAACGACCCCATGCTTTTGTAGCGGTGAGATTGTCTTTGTACATGAGAGGAACCACAAAGCTATCCAGAAAAATCGAGATATACCCGGTGATAATGATCGTGAGAAGGAAGAGAAATATCCATCCCACGATGAAGAGAATTAGAGGTCCTGTAAAGCGGTCGTTAATAAGGAGGGCGGATGCTGCTGTGAAAAAAATGATTCCCATTAGGATGAAGAATGCAAAGACGATAAGCCCAAAGCAAAACCGCCAAACAAAGAGGGAGTTTCCCTCCTTGCTGTATTGTTTCCATGGTTTGGCGATCTCGGCGCGGTCATGAACAACGTTGTCCAGGAACATCATTTTTCCTCTTGAACTGACCCATGTGAGAACGATACCAAGAACAAATAGAAATATAATGATAAATACGATACCAATGAACCATCCGGGATTGTCCATCAGCCACTCCCAACCACGATGAGGGAGGTTGAGAAACTTGCGGAAGGTGAGATCGTCTCCGCCGCCGTTCCCGGAGCCGTTTCCGTGTGGACCATCCAGCAATCCGGCTAAAAAGGCATTAAATCCGATAATAAACCATTTATTCAAGTTAAAAGGATTAAAAAGAGCTTGTTTCATTCTTTGCCAAGCTCGCGAGAGCGGTTCGAAATAAGCGATGGTCATTTTTTCTCCCTCCTCGGTGTGTGATCGAAAGACTTATCATCTGTCGTCATGCTTATCTCCATTCATATTATATTACGCGCTGAATGAATAAAAAATTCATTTCTAACCTGAATTATTCATAAAAAATTTCGATACTTATCATAACAGACGTAATATCAGAATGTTACATTGTTTTT
>JAGLRY010000327.1 GCA_023135995.1 Candidatus Aminicenantota bacterium
AACTCGTGAATAATCCAGGTTAAGATATTCAATAGATTTGTTTTTCATGCCAAAAAAAGCGATCAAAAATATTTTGAATAGAAGAAGGTTTATTGCCACTCCATGGGCAGTTATGTTTACCGTTACGGCCTAAAGGGGGGCGTTTTTTCCACAAGGAGTGCTAGCTTTGGGCCATCAGTCGGTTCAGAGGGATATTTCGATGAGGAAGGAAATCAGCGCCCCACTCGGCGTGGCGAACTTGTCTTCAATTACAACACCGCCTATGCCATGGAGTTGGATATCACTTATGCCTTGCCCGAATGAGGGGGACAGGATATCCGGATCGTGCTTGAAGAGAAGGTTGTGCTTACGAAGGAGGGGATTATCTTTCCAGGCGGGCGACAGACAGAGTTCCATATCATCAAGTAAAAAAAGGGACTGTCCCCTTTTTTGTTCACCCCAGGAAAAAGGGGACTGTCCCTTTTTTATCCCCTTATTATTGAGAAAAGATGTGTGTCTTGGCTAGGAGGCCGAGGGTTATTCCGCGGGCAACCATAAACAATAGCAGCGCCAACCAGAGGCCATGATTCCCAAGGGGCGACAGGGTTAGATAATAGACCGGCAGAAAAACTCCTAACGTCGAGATAAGCATCATGTTACGCATGGGAGGAGTCGCCGTTGCGCCGATGTAGACACCATCCCACATGTAGGCCACCGAACCGGCTAAGCTGATAGCCACCATCCACCAGACAAAGGGCACAGCCGCTTGAATAATCTCAAGCTGATCGGTGAAGACCCGCAGAAGGCCCTTCCCGACCACACCATAAACCAGCGCAAAAGCCGCCCCCAATCCAATTCCCCAATAAAGAAGATAACGTACGGATTTTCTGAGGTGGGCGGAATCCCTTGCCCCGATATATCGACCCACCAAACTTTCAGCAGCGAAAGCGAATCCATCAACAGCGTAAGACATTAAGGATATATACTGAAGAAGGATTTGATTCGCGGCAAGTGTCAGGGAATCGATGGCTGCAGAAGCGGAGGTGAAGAAAGCGAACGTGAATACCAAACAAACAGTCCGGATAAAAATGTCGATATTGATGGCAAAAAAGCGTTTAATAGCAGCAAGCCGAAAGATCTGTCTCCGCTCGAACAGAGCGACAAAGGGACGATATTTAAAGAAGAACATCCCCACTGCCAGGGCCAGGCCCAAATATTGAGCGCAGACTGTTCCCAAAGCGACTCCATCGACCTTCATTCCCAGCTGGAGGACGAACACGATGTTGAACACAATATTCAACAGATTGACGAAAATGGTAAGAACCATCGGATATCGAGCATTTTGCATGCCCAGAAACCAACCCTGAAAAACATACAAGCCGAGTGTGGCAGGTGCTGCATAGATGCGGATATAAAAATATTGCGTGGCCAGAGCCTTAACAGCTTCATTACCCTGGAGGAGGCTAAAACCGATCCAGGCGATCCCAGACTGAAGAGCGAGGATGAGGATGCTTCCGCCCAACGCAAACAACAGGCTGCGTCCCAGAATAGCTGAACACTCTTTTCGATCGTTTTGACCGTATGATTGGGCGGTGAGACCCGTAGTCCCCATCCGGAGAAATCCGAAGCCCCAGTAGATGATGTTAAAGATTATGCTGCCTAAAGCCACAGCACCTATATAGATCTCTGAATCCAACCGGCCCATAAGCGCTGTATCCACCATCCCCAGAAGGGGTATGGAGATATTGCTCAGGATATTAGGAATGGCCAGCCGCAGGATCTCTCGATTTGTGTCTTTGTCTTTCAATCTACTTCTTCACCTTAATAATCTGTCTCAATTTTTTCAGACTGCGTGCGCACCTCTTTGACACTTCTTCTGAGCTTACAGATATCTCAAAATTATCTGTGCCATCTCCTGTGGTGCTTTATTCTTAGCTTGTGTAATCGAAAATGCCGAAAATCACTTGTTATAAGGATCAGATATTTTTAATATATATCATAAACGACACTCTTCGGGATACTCGCTGTCCAAACTGAGTCAAGAGTAGAAAAGAAATCTCATATGAAAGGAAGGAGAGAACCAGTCCAACAACCTTATCGTATTTGAATTTATCGTCCATACCTGGATCCCTGAATGGGGAGAACGACTGGCCATCAATTTTGAGGACAATACAATTGTCACAGAAAGAGGGATCGAAGCGCTCTATCCCAGGAATGAAAAGATGATCCTTGTTCGCTGATCGCATTACTCCCCGAATACGACGCTGCCATCTTCGGCAACTGCCAATAATCTCTGTTTATCGGAACAAATCGATTGACATCTGTGCTGATTTGTTCCATAATTCGGAAGTAATAATGCTGTGGAGAGAAAAATGAAGCTCTTATCTCGGTCTGAAGAAATGGTTTTACTAGCAGTGTGGATGCTTCAGGAAGATGCTTACTGTGTTCCCATCCGTGAGCATCTCATGAAAGTGACACGAAAAAAATGGTCATTCGGATCGATCTATGATCCCTTGGACCGTCTTGAGAAGAAAAAGCTGCTGGAATCTTCTCTAAGCGAACCGACGAATGAGAGAGGAGGGCGGAGTAAACGGATCTACCGACTGACGAAGAGGGGAGAGAAGGCATTACTCGAGATCAGGAGCATTCAGGAAACCATGTGGGCGGGCATCCCGAGCATCCAGCCAGACACAGAAAAATCATAACCATGAATCAAAAGAATTCCCCCCGGCCACCCAAGATCGCCGAATGGATCCTCAGAAAGATCCATTCAGACAATGGGGAGTACACCCATCTCGGGGATTTCAGAGAGGTCTACAGTCAATTGATCCGAACTCGAGGATCCCTGTCAGCTTGGACGTGGTACTTGTTTCAGGTTTTCCGGTCCATTCCTGGGTTTGTGAAAAATAAAATCTACTGGAATGTTGCCATGTTTCGAAATTATTTGGTCATATCGTTCAGAAATATTGTTAGAAACAAATGGTTTTCTATAATAAAGATCGTAGGGTTGTCTGTAGGGATAGCCGCTTTCCTCCTCATTCTGTTCTATGTACAGTTCGAGTTGAGCTATGATCGCTTCCATGAGAAGGGAGACCAGATCCATCTCTTCTTGACCAGGGATACATGGACGAGGAAGGATGTCATCGAGTATACGGCCGGCTCCCCCGAACCTTTGGCGGCAGCTTTGATTGAAGACATTCCTGAAGTTGTCAATGCAACCCGCATCATGAAACCGTGGGCTCCTAAAACTGTGTTGCAGTATGGAGAGAAAAGATTCTTCGAGAAGGGCATCTATGCGGATCATAATTTTTTAAACATATTCACCTTCCCGCTTGTTAAAGGTAATCCCCGAAAGGCCCTTGTGGAACCCAATACCATCGTTATTTCAGAAAATGTGGCTCAAAAGCTGTTTGGTAAAGATGATCCCATGGGAAAAACCATTGTTTACAGAGAAAGATCATCCAAGTATGAACTCAAAGTCACTGGAGTTGCTGAACCTGTCCCGCCGAACTCCCATTTACAGTCAGATTTTTTTATCTCCGTAGAAACACTGGTTCAAGACAAAAGTAAAAAGTGGATGATCAACGTCTGGAATGTTGGCAACTTCACGACCTTTGTTGAATTAGCGAAAAACGCATCCACGGCTGAAGTCGAGAAAAAAATACTCACTCATACCGCCCAGCGAACAGGGGCAACGCCGGAAGAACTTAAGAGCTATGCCATTGCGCTTCAACTCATTAAAGATATTCATCTGCGATCACAAATCAGGGACCAGGAGTCTTCCAGGATGGAAATTCGATACGTCACCCTCTTCATGTCGATCGCCCTGGTCATCTTGCTCATAGCCTGCATTAATTATATGAACCTAACGACAGCTCGGTCGGCCACGCGCTCGAGGGAGATTGGGATCAGAAAAGTTGTTGGAGCTAACCGGAAGCAACTCTTCAAGCAGTTCATCGGTGAATCGTGTTTTATAACCTTGCTGTCTGTGGGAATCGCTTTACTCTTGATTCATGCCATGCTCCCTTGGTTCCGTTCACTGATCGGGGTCGATCTTCCCGTCAATTATCTCCAGAACACGTCTTTTTTGATTTCCATCATCGCCTCATGGCTCTTCATCAGTCTGTTTGCAGGAAGCTATCCGGCGTTGGTTCTCTCCGCGACTAAGCCGATCAATGTGTTCAGAGATTTTGCAACTTCAGGAAAGAAAGGATCGGCTTTTCGGAACCTACTGGTGGTCGTTCAGTTTACGGCATCGGTCGTTTTGATTGTGGGGACGGTCGTGATATTCGGGCAGATGAACTACGTAAAAAACAGGCGTTTGGGATACGACCGTGAACATGTCATCGTTATCCTCACTCATGAAAAGGAGACAGGCCTTAAAGCCCAAGCCATCAAAAATAAATTGCTCCAGTATCCCGAGGTGATTGGGGTAACCATCTCGGGCGCCCTCCCCTTGGATGTGAGAAGCCGCTTTTTAAATCAACAATTTGAAGGGGAGGACGGCCAAACTGTGAGGATGAACATTCGTTTTGATTATATCGACTATGATTTTCTGGATGTTTTCAAGATCGAGATGGCACAAGGGAGGAATTTTTCTAAAGAGTTCAGTGATGATGAGTCAGCCGTTCTGGTGAACGAAACTGCAGTCAAACAGCTGGGATGGACTGATCCCATCGGCAAGAAGCTCCCAGGGCGAGATGAGTATCATGTCATTGGCGTTGTGAAAGATTTTTATTTTGCCTCTCTGCACCAGAGGATCGAACCCATGATGTTTTTACTCCGAGATGGGCCCAGGATCGCGGTTAGAGTAAGGCCTGGAAATGTCCAGAAGACAGTTGCTCTCCTTAAAGATGTCTTTGAAAGAAACACGCAAACGCAGCCCTTTGACTTCTTTTTCCTGGATGACCGGTTCAATCAGTTGTACAAGAAAGAACAGAGGACAGGCGAGATTTTTGGTTATTTCTCCTTGCTTGCGATATTCATTGCATGTCTCGGATTATTGGGACTGGCCTCATTCACAGTAGAACGGCGGACAAAAGAAATCGGGATCCGTCGTGTGCTAGGGGCGTCGGCTTACCGTATAGTGACTCTTTTGGGAAAAGAGTACGTCAGACTGGTTATTATTGCCAATGTGATCGCTTGGCCTGTAGCTTATTTAGCCATGAACAGGTGGTTGCAGAATTTTGCCTACCGCATAAACATTAATGTTTGGATGTTCATCTTGGCAGCGGCAGGAGTGCTCTTTATTGCCTTTATCACAGTCAGTTACCAGACGCTCAAAGCAGCCTTTGCAAATCCGGCAGAAACTCTAAGGTATGAATAAGAAGAGTAAACAAACGTGTGTAGATCCTCATTTTGGATGCAAAAATCTTAGGATGTTAGAAATTAGTATAACACCTTATCCTCACCCAGCTCTTTAATCCTTTTATCAAGCCAATCGATGATTAAGTCTCTCCGTAAAAGCACGCACTCAATTTCTTTATCTGTTAAGTAATCCTCAACAACGTCTCTGATCACCTGAGGAGTTAATGACTTCATTTTTTCGTAGAGTGTTTGGGGGATCTCTTTCATTAACCGTGGGCCTTCTCTAAAATCTTCATCATAGATCAGATCTTTAGTGAATTTTTTCGATGTGCGAAAGCTCCGAGAGTGGTCGATGAGGATCAATCGCCAGTCTTCCATTATAAAAAAGTTTCTTTGATGCCGGTCTTCGTTGGCGATCAAGTTATCAAACGTCCGTTGTGAATAAAGAGCCCTATTCCAATGGAAGACCTTGTACGAAGGGACCTTGATTTTCTTCGATTCTTTTGTTTCAAGATCCATCCATGCATCAACAAATAATTGACACGACCCCCGATCGCCCCTAAATCTCTTTTCCACCGTTGGTGAAACCATGTACAGCCCGAGATGATTACTTAAGCGATAGGCTGCAATCTCCCATTTCCACCCTTCCAGAGATCCTTTTTGACGTCCCTCCGGATTTTTCCACATTGCCTGTTTTGTGATCCCATCTTTTTCCAGAGTTAGGACCCATGGATCAGTTACTGCCGGAGTTTCTTCCCACGGTCTAGAACTCACGATTTCCGCATTTGTGAGGAATTTTTCCCACTTTTTGAATTCTGCGATTTCCCCTTTTGTGAATTGTGCCACAGAGAGAAGGCTGAAAAAAGCAATGCTCACTGAAAGGAAGAGGATTTTTTTGCTCATTTTTCCTCCTAAATTCTGACTTTATTAGCCAAGAAATAGATATGCCAAGTTGCTCTTATTTATGAGTGAGATCTGAGAGTGAAAATATTTTCCTTCACTCGTTAACAATCACCTCAAACTCCTCCCGAATAGGGGGGGATGTGAAGAAAGGCATGAATTTGATGATCTGCTCCTGGAAAAAGGCGCTGTGTTCTGTTGCCAGCATATCTTCTTCGCTCTCCCAGAGTGTGATGGGGATGCAAGTCCCTGATTCCTGGTCAGCCAGGAAATAGGCGCCTAGAAAACCCTTTTGACCTTTGCACAGAGGAATGACACTCTCTTCGAAAATCTTTTTGGCCGCATCTATACGATCGATTTTAAGATGCATTCTCAAAAGACGGGCGTATTGCGTAGCCATTGTTATCCCCGTTAGAAAATCAATTTAAGAATAGCAATTTAAGCCCTAAGAGTCAAAAAATTATATTTTCCGTTTTATTCCTCAAGGACGGTCACTTTAAGTTCGCGCTTTAGAGGCGAGTCTTCTTCTGCGCCCGGATATTCTATTATCAACATGTTGTCCCCTGGGAATGCTATGGAAAGGTCGACATGAAAAATGCCACTCCAGATCTTAATTTTATTGTTCCAGGATTCTGCGGTAACTGAGGCCTCAACAGGATAGGGGATTTCATCCTCTCCCACAATGGAAATTTCAGGGTGGATGTCTTGTTTTCCCTGCGGCATGTAAACTTGCAAAAAAACCGCCGATGATTCCTCTTGTGCGAAACTATCGATGATCTTAGGAAAGAATTTTATTCCCTCATACTCTAGGCTGCTGTCTTTTTTTGAGAGGGCAAATGAGCTTTTAGCCTTTTCGGGATTCTGAACCACCTTGCCCAGCACACAATTGATGATAGCACCCTCTTCAAAATCCTTAAATTCAGGGAGAGGCAGAACAGATTCCCAAGTGCCGACTTCGTCGGTTTCTGGATCGGCAAGAGCAAACACGGTCTGATAAAAGGAGGGTCTGAACGCCAGCTCTGGCCCTTTGAAGTGAAAACTCACATGACTCACTGACCGGGCATAATCCATAAAAGAAGGGTCGATCTTGATAGGAAGGTCGATTGTCCCACCGAATCCTTTCTCCCCTGTCTGCGTGTCGCTGATCCATATATGAAGGTTGAATGTCTTTTTTCCCTGTGGGAGGTTTTTATCCAGAAATAGTTCTTGGGTGGGAAGTGCGATATTCATCCAAGGGACATACTTTCCGGAATCATTCACAAAAGGAATAAATGAGGCCTCGAAGGGCAGTTCTTTGTACAGGGAAGGATTGTAGAAGGCCGTGATCAGCTTTAACCTGTTGGCCCCTTCTTTGGAGTAGTCTGTGTATCCCTTTCTGTGGCGGATATCTACCCCCCTACGTTTTACCTCGACACTTATTTTGTGGTACTTATCGTCGGCTTTTTTTCTTTTGGGGTAGAAGCTCAACTGGTAGTAATAATTGAGATCGGAGCTCATCACCTGGCGAAACTGGTCATATTTTCCAGCGCCTCTCAGGGCATCAGCTCCTGTATCCTCGGAAAGCCAGCTCAGGTTTTGCACCCTCTTGATTCTCTCCTTACTTATGAAGCGTCTTATTTGCACATCTCTTTCGTCTACGCTCGCCGCAGAAGCTGTTCCCGGGAACAGATATTTTGAAAACACACCCGCGTCCAAAGAGTAGATCGAAACATTGTGTGCATTGGCGTAACGGATCAGTTCTCTGATGACTTCTTCACTGGTAGTGAACTCCTTTTTCTCCTCGAGTTGGAAGGGATCGAACAGGCGCATTCTCCCGATATCCCCTGTATTTAGTGAAGATTGGCGCATGGCATTGGCTGTATCTGCATCGGGTTTAAAACCTTCGGTTCCGGGGTGAAAGTCGGCCTCCGCGAACCTGGGCATGATGTGTCTTGGGGAGAGGTCTGGGATCCCTCCGCTAATGAACAACACAGATTTACGCCCGGGAAGGCTGCCCAACATCCCGCATGTGGCAAACATTCCCCCGATCGTTTTTTCGAACCGGAGCCTTTC
>JAGLRY010000328.1 GCA_023135995.1 Candidatus Aminicenantota bacterium
GACGGGCATGGTACATCTCCCGAAGGGAGGTGTGAGGAAAGCCCGGATCCGAGCGAAGTTTCCTCGCTGGGGAAACTGAGCGTGTTTTTGATATCATATAATCTGATCACTCTGAATGACTTCAACACGGATTTGGAAACGCTAACGATGAGGAAAGATCACCTTGACATATGGCTCGAATTTTAATATCTCTGGGATAGATGCAGAAACCTAGGTTCCCCATTATTTTCGCGTCCCTAATCCTGTTTTCACTGGGCCTGTCCTATTTTGTGACACTCCACTCCCAGGCGTCATCCTTCACCATCCTCAATCACGAGTATCGTTTCCTCCCCGCTTTTTTTCTTGTTTTTTTGCTCCTGTTTTTTCTTCTGGCATCCATCTGGCTCTTTTTAACTCATGTCGAGGTCAAAAACTACGGCAGTGAACGCAGCGCCTCTCTTTGGGACAACGTCCTGCCCTATCTCCCCCTCAGTTTTTTCTTGCTCACTCCACTCATCTTGAATTACTATCTAGACCGGGGGGACCTGAAAATACGGCTGAATGTATTTATGTTCGCCGTACTCTTCTGCTTTCTCTATCTTTTCCTTTTGCACTGGGACAGGTTCCTAAATATAAGGTCAACCATAAACAAAGCACTCCAGTCATTCAGCCATCTTCCTCCCAGAAAAAAATTGGTGATCCTTTTTTTAGCCGCTTTTCTCATCTACAATCTGTGCACTTTTGTTCTGGTCTCACAAAAGATCACTTTTTCGGGTGATGAACCGTATTATCTCCTCACATCCCATAGCCTCCTCAAAGATAAAGATATCAATGTGGCTAATAACTACGCACAGGAGGATTATTTTTCTTTCTACTCCAAAGAAAAAAATCCCAGATTCAGACTGGGCATGTATGCTCGGGAAGGACAAAAGGGCCGCAATTATATCTATCCGATAAACCTGCCTGGGGTTTCAGTGCTGGTGCTGCCTTCCTACTGGTTGAGCCAGCATTTTCACGGAGATTTACTGACCTTTATCCTTAAAGGAAGTCTCGTGATCTGGGCCGTGTTGCTGGGTCTTCAGCTCTACCTCCTGGCCAGAGAACTGTGGGGGGATGAGAAAATCGCTCTTCAGCTCTGGCTTTTTTACTCTTTTTCTGCACCCGTTCTTTTCTTTGCCATCCATCTCTATTCCGAAATTCCCATTGCCCTATTCTCGTTATACATATTCAGGAAGGTCCGCTCTAAAAAACCCCCCACTCTCTTTCACTATTTCTTCCTGGGTTTTCTCCTGTCTCTTTTCTTCTGGTTCGGGCTCAAGTATAACTTGCTTTTCGGGACTCTGCTTCTTGTCTCTATGTATTTTCTCCTCAAAGCGCACAGGGCCGGGGTCAAGATCCTGTGTTTCCTCCTGTTTCCTCTTTTATCCCTAACTCTGTTCTACACGTTTATCCATTCCATCTATGGGACATTCTCCCCATTCTCTGTATACGAGGGCATGCTCACCCCAGAAAGGCTGCAGGCTTTTAAAGATGCAGCTTTGAGCGCACCCCTTTCCATGAGATTCGACACCCTTCTTAACTATTTTCTCGACCAGAGAGATGGCCTGTTGCTTTATTCTCCCTTTTATGTCTTTGCTTTTTTGGGTTTTGTAGAGATCTTCCGGAGATCAAAGAGAGATTTTTTCATCCTTCTGTTTATCCCCGCTCCTTATCTACTGAACTACGCCTTTTTTACCCACCGCCAGGGTTACAGTCCCCAGGGACGAATACTCACGCCCATCTCCTGGATCCTGGCCCTGGCTGTCGGTTATTTTCTTGTCACCAACCGGAAGAAGCTCTATACATTTCTTTTCTGGTTTCTGAGCTACATGGGTATTGTTTTCGCCCTATTCCTGCTCCGGCATCCTCATTCTCTCTACCAGCCGACAACGAGCGAATTCACATCTCGGGCCGGAGAGATGTTTGTCCACCTCAGCAATATGTACATCTTCCTGCCCCATTTTCTGCCATCCTTCATCAAGGTGAACAACATCGGATACCTCCCGAATTATCTCTGGGTGCTGGCCATTGTGATATTCGTCTGCGCCTATGCCTTTATCAAAAGAGAGATGTGTCTTAAAAGAACATTTTATTATGTCTTTGCCCTGTCTCTCCTTCTTCTCGCGTTTCTGCTATGGGTTCTTTTCCCGAGGCCGAGCCTGTACGATACACGGACGTTCCGCTACTCTCCGCAGGTGGCCCTGGGCTACTACCTCTTCCCCATGGGGGACGGTGTTGTCGTCAAAAAGACAGCGGAGTTTTATCTTCACAGGGAAAACAACTACCGGATACTGCTCAGCTCCCGTAGAGCACGGGAAAATCTTCAGCTGAATTTCGGGTCAGAGAAAGGAGAATACGAGGTCCGTCTAAACTTCTTTGACCTGCCATTATTTGAGGGAAAAACGACTTACGAAAAGAAGGAGATCACGCTTAATCCGTCTGTCTATTATCCGTACAAGAATCTCTATCTGTATGAGATCCACCTCAACTTGACGCAACTTTCCTCAGAATCCATGCTCGTCGAACCTTTCTTCTTCCAGATCGTCCCCATTCGTTAAACGATCATAAGATGAAGGCTGTGTTTTGAATGACTATCCAATCTTGCGGGGATAGGCGTTTAGTGCTAGGTTCAAAGGCTCAGTTTTTCCGTGTTGGATCTTCTCAACAGCCAGGGCTGCGACCATGACAGCGTTATCCGTGCAGAATTCAGGGGAAGGGATAAATGCCGGAAGATGAAAAGAAAGGGCCAGCTTCTGAAAATTTTGTCTCAGGACAGTGTTCCTCGCCACTCCTCCACAGAGGATCAACGATCGGGGCTTGAACGCTTTTATGGACTCGGACATGTTGGACACGAGGGCCCGAATGATGGCTTTCTGAAAGCTCGCCAGAAAATCGAAAAACTTGGGATGATCCTTGGAAATATTGTGTTCTTTGATGTGTCTGAGCGCCGCTGTTTTTAGACCGCTGAAGCTAAAATCCATGCTTCCAT
>JAGLRY010000329.1 GCA_023135995.1 Candidatus Aminicenantota bacterium
CACCTGATTATTCTCCCGACAACTCTAAGCCTTATTCTTTCTCAATTCCTGGAGGCTCTTCTGAAAGGGTGGCCGTGCTATCCCGTTCTCTGTGATGATCGCCGTGATGTATTCTGCAGGAGTCACATCAAACGCCGGATTTCGCACCTCTATGCGGGAAGGGCTCAAACACACATCTCCGATCCACTTGAGCTCATCGGGGTCTCTCTCCTCGATCGGTATCTGGTTGCCATCTCTGAGAGTGAAATCTATAGTGCTCATCGGAGCAGCCACATAAAAGGGAAGGTTGTGCTCCCGCGCCAAAACGGCCACAGTGTAGGTGCCGATCTTGTTGGCCGTATCTCCGTTCTGTGCGATCCTGTCAGCGCCAGTAATCACGAGAGAAACTTCGCCCTTTTTCATCAAATAGCCGGCCATGTTGTCTGCGATCAACACTACAGGGATGCTGTCCTTCTCCAATTCCCAACAAGTCAGCCGTGCACCCTGCAGGAAGGGCCGTGTTTCATCGGCGTAAACCTGGATCTTTTTGCCCTCCTCAAAGGCTGCACGAATCACACCGAGGGCAGTCCCGTAACCCGCAGTTGCAAGGGTCCCGGCATTGCAGTGCGTGAGGATCGTTTGGTCGTCTTTGACCAAAGTCCTCCCCCATTTTCCTATCCGTCTGTTGGTCTCCACATCTTCCATCTCTATATCCAGGGCTTCCTGGAGCATAGCCTTTTGAAGCTTCTTCAAGTCCCGATCTCGCTCTCTGAAAAAGGCCCTCTTCATCCTCTCCAGAGCCCAAAAGAGATTCCGTGCGGTGGGACGTGTTCTCTCCAGCCGACGGTAGATCTGGTCAAACCGCTCTTCCAGGTTGTCCTTCTCATCGAGCCCCATTATACCGAGAGCCACTCCATAAGCGGCTGCCACGCCTATAGCTGGAGCACCCCGGATGACCATGGTTTCAATGGCTTCTGCCACCTGATTATGATCCGTGCATTCCACATACACCTCTTCTCCGGGTAATTTCCTCTGGTCAACCATGATGATCTTGCCGTTGTCCCATTTGATCGTCGGCAGCATGTTTCACCTCATTTGCCAGGTTGGCGTTTCGGGCCCCTTCCAGCCCCATCTTTTCACCCAATCAAGATAGATCGCCTCGAAGGAAATCCATTGTTCTGGTTGTAACAGTTTTTTCAATTCTTGGTAACAGTAAACAATCTGGTTATCATTATCACGGAAAATTTGTTCGGTGGGGAGCCCGAGCTCCCTGGCCATGACAGCTCTCTCAAAGCTCTTCCTGAATTCTTGGAGATGTGCCAGGACCTGTGATTGGAGATAGTGATAATAACCACAGCCAAGGTCTTTAGTGATGAGCTTATCGGTCGTCTTGAGAAGAGCCTTCAGATGTTTTTCTCTGTCAGAGGTTTCTGCGCCTAAAGCTCTGTTCAGTTCGATATCGACATGGTTTTGAGCGGCCAAAAGTCTGACAGGCTTGACCTTTGACCTGTCAAGCAGAGACTTAAAAATATCCGAAGCAGACTCCTCGAGCCCCATCTCCCGGAGGGTGGAGGCTAATCCGTAAAGCGAGAGTTGAGAGGCCCACTCTTCTCCCTTTTCGAATCCAAAAGCATTGGCCTTGAGAAAGCTATCCTTTGCCTCTTCCCAGAGATCCAGATTCAACTCAGCCAAGCCCTTGATCATGTAGGCTTGTGCTGATGGATCCTTTTTCACCTGGTTCTCGGCTTCCTCCCTGGCCCGTTTAAAAGAAGCGGTGGCTTTCTGCGTATCATAGACACGGGCATAATCTTCCCCCTGAGTATAATAGAGTTTAGCCTCTTTCAAATGAGACGTACAGGCCGAGATGGAAAAAAGGAGGGCGCCGATCAAACCAATCCGCATACAGAAAAGAATCTTATTGTTCATCCGTTCCTTTGAGTTGATCTTCCAAAATGTCTTGGAGTGACCTCTGAACTTCACTCTCGACAAGAAAAGTAGTGCCGAGAGAAGCCAGCTCTTCGGCAAAAGCTTTCAATCCTGTGAGAAGCCTGTGGTCCTCCTTAAGAGCCCGGATATCCCTCTTGGCCTGCTCGACTCTTGTATCGAATTCGAGGACGATCTTGGAGAAATTTTTGGCCTCGATCTCCTCCCTGAAGAGGGCCAATAGAAAAGGATCTTCAAGGCCAAAAATGGGATACAGCCGAATAAACGCAGTCCTCAAAGCCTTCCAATCTTTATGCTGAATTTCTTCAGAGTAGGCGTTCTGAAGTAAGGGACGGCTGGAAAAAAATTCCAGGACAAAGTCGTTCGGTTTTGCTTCGATGTAATCAGGGTCGGGCCAGACCTGCCAGGAAAGAATGCTCTCTTCCCACTCTTTGGGTCTTCGCACTGCCCAGACGAGCGCTGTAGAAAGCAGAGGGAAATACAGGTAGGTGCTCTTGGGATAGATCTCCCTGAGCAATTTTATGGCATTCTTGATGACCTTCTCGACCGGCTTATCTGTCACGATTACTCCAAAAGCTCACTACCATTACCCGTACTGAACACTAAAATCATTCTCCTATGAATCCTCCAAGGTGAATCTCTTTTACCACATCCTCAATGAAAATCCAATGGTCAAGATCAAAAAGAAGCATTTCCAAAACCGTGATGGCGTGAATACTCAATAACAGT
>JAGLRY010000033.1 GCA_023135995.1 Candidatus Aminicenantota bacterium
GCCGCACCAGATGAATCTGCTGATTTCAGGACTGCTGACCTGGAGCGTATGGTAGATCCTGCTGAAAAAGAGAAGGAAGAGATCGAAAAATTCCTCAACTCTCTGAAGGAAGAACGCGAGAAAACGAAAAAGTATTACGAAGAGACAGGTGAACTGCCACCCTGGGCGCAGAGTATGAGGGAGGGCACAGCTCCGGAAGCTCCCTTTGAGGAGGAAGAAGAGTTCGGTGAAAAGCCTATTGAGCCCGAAGAAGATGAAGAAGTCGAAGACATGGAGGAACCTGCGAAAACTGAAGAGCCTGCAGAACCCGACAAAGAGATACCCACTGAGGATGGAACAGCCAAAGAAGAGGAACCCGTTCGTGCTGCAGATACGGGAATGGGATTACCCGAGGGTGTGGATCAGCAAAATCTTCCCTTTAGCCGGGGCCTATTCGAATCCACAACAGCAAAGGAAAAAAAGCGCCATTTCAAAAAACCTGATGTGCAATTTTCTCCATGGATAAAGTCCAGGATCTTTGACATGCTTATTATTGTTGGAATGTGGTTGGTGGCCTTATGGCTTGCATCTCGCGTTATCGGAATCGGGTTCTTTCAGCTACTCACAACATCCACGGTGCAAACGCTCTTGTTTCTTGTGATCCTGTTGATCATCTATTTTTTCCTGTTTCTCTTTTTCCTTGGAGAGACTTTGGGCGATCACCTCTTTTCTGAAGAGTCATAGTCTACGATCTCATCACCCAGCTTGAAATTTTCTCCTAGAAATTTTTCTTTGGCCATCGCATCGGCGGCGATCTGCTGGGGATTCCCTTCGATCAGGATTTTCCCATGGTCAATAACATAGCCGTTATCCGTTATTTTTAGAGCATCGCGGACATTGTGGTCAGAGAGGATGATGCCGATGCCCTTTTTTTTCAATCTCAGGAGGATTCTCTGGATCTCTACAATCGTCATAGGATCGATCCCGGTGAAAGGTTCATCCAGAAGCAGGAATTTGGGATCGAGGACAAGGGCACGGCAGATCTCGAGCCGCCGTCTTTCCCCCCCAGAGAGACTAAAAGCCGATTGCTTTCTCAATGATTGGAGCCCCAACTCCTCGAGGAGCTGATCTGCAGTTGTTTCCACTTCGTCTTTGTTATATTTCTTCAACTCAAGGATCATCGTGAGGTTTTTCTCCACCGTCGTTTTGAGAAAAACGGAGTTTTCTTGAGGGAGATAGGTGATCCCTTCATCGGCGCGCTGATTGCTCGTGTGCCGTGAGATGTCTGTTCCATCCAAATAGATGGTCCCGCTGTCGGGCTTGATCAGTCCCACCATCATCTGGAAGGTTGTTGTTTTGCCTGCGCCATTCCGTCCCAGGAGGGCTATGATCTCACCTGTGTTGACCGCAATATCGATACCTTTGACGACAAGACGGTGCCCGTAACTCTTTTGGAGATTCTCTGTTCTGAGGACAGCCATTACTAGACCTTCAACTTACCTGAACTATTCATAAAAAATGTCGATACTTTGTTTAACAAAAGTAATATCAATAATTACCATTATTCTTCTGGTAAATCATCTTGACATTTCCGTTTTCAATGTACTTTCTATTTATAGTCGACATTTTTTACCTTTCAGGCGAGCTGACTTTACTGTATCTACTTCGTTGCAAAGGATTTGCAGTGGACAACCACAGCTGCATCCTTTGCGCCTTGCATCTACAGCAACCTCAACTCGTGAATAATCCAGGCTAATCAGCTAAAATACTAGTTTGTGGCACGACATGTGTCAAGGTTCCATGAAAAAGATTATAAGCGCCTCACGCAGGACGGATCTGGTCGCCTTTTTTCCTGAATGGCTCGCTTCGGCCGTCGACAGGGAAGAAGCTAAGATCTATGGTCCCTCGGGACACACCTACACA
>JAGLRY010000330.1 GCA_023135995.1 Candidatus Aminicenantota bacterium
ATCCTTAGTAAGTAAACATGCAATGCCCTCAGAGAAATGTGGCTGGACAACCAGCCAGATGCAACGCTTGAGAGAACTCAATGCGGCAGAGCAAGTGCTCGGTCAGAAATTTTCTAACTCTGAGGAGCGAAATAGAAATTTCTTCAAGTTTGAACAAGACCTGGTTCGTCAAAGCCAACAGAATCTTCAAGCTCTGCGCACCAAACGCCGACGTCCACGGTTGTGCGAATTGGAGGATGCCCTTACGCAGACGCTGGTGAAACAGGAATTTGTTCAGGTCCTCACACCCATTCTCATATCAAAAGACTCCATCGAGAAGATGTCGATAGAGCCAGGCCACGAGCTGTTCAAACAGGTTTTTTGGGTCGAAGAGAAAAAGTGCCTAAGGCCTATGCTGGCACCCAATCTCTATTTTCTTTTAGGGGAACTGGTTAAGATATGGGACAAGCCGGTGAGAATATTTGAGGTGGGCCCATGTTTCCGAAAGGATACGAAAGGTCGACGCCATGTCAACGAGTTTACCATGCTTAATCTTGTGGAGCTTGGCCTGCCCGAAGCTAAAAGAAAAGAGAGACTGGAGGAACTTGTTACAATCATCATGGACGCAAGCGGGATCAAAGAATACAGTTTTGCCTCTCATCGGAGCGAAGTCTACGGCGAAACGATTGATGTCCTTTCCAACTTTGAAGTGGCCTCTGGAGCCATGGGCCCTCATCCACTGGACTCGAATTGGGGAATCACGGATCCCTGGGTTGGTATCGGATTCGGGCTGGAAAGACTCCTTATGGTCAGGGAAAATTTCCAAAATATCCAGCGGGCGGGCCGCGCCCTGGTCTATTTAGATGGAGAGCGGCTGAACATATGAGAGGATTTTGCCCCCCTGAATTGGGAGGACAGGTATTTATTTCAGATTAGATTCACATCCGGAGGAGAGTGAAAAATGAGTAAAGAAGAGCTTTTTAAAGAAGCCGAACAATCGATTCTGAATCATGACAGAGACAAGGCTGAAGAAGTCGCAAAAAGAGGTCTTTCCGAAGGTCTTGATCCCGTTGAGTTCATCACAAAGGGCTTCCGTGAAGGGATCGCTCAGATCGGAGATCTTTTCGGCAGGGGGGAAATATTCATGCCGCAGCTCATAGAGGCAGCCGAGGCGATGAAGACAGCGAACAAAATTCTTACAGAATCGATGCCCGAGTCCGCCCGAGAGAAGAGGGGTAAGGTCGTAATCGGAACAGTACAGGGTGATATTCACGACATCGGAAAATTTTTAGTGACTTCGCTCCTTCAGGTCAACGGTTTCGAGATTTATGATCTTGGTCACGATGTAGAAATACAGAGATTTATCGACAAGGCGCTGGAGGTCGAGGCAGACATCATCGGTACGAGTGCGCTCTTGACTACAACTATGATCGGTCAAAAAACACTGGAGGAGAAGCTTCGAAAAGACGGACTCAAAACCAGGTTTAAAACAATGGTTGGAGGAGCTCCGGTCACGCAGCGCTGGGCCGACAGGATCGGCGCCGATGCTTTTGGAGAGGACGCAAACGATGCCGTGGAAAAAGCCGTACGATTGGTCGGCTCCAAATAGGTCAAATTCTTTCCTCTATTGACTGAGAGTTTCGGACATTGCACCATGATTGAGAGATATCAAGCCCCAAAACTCGAAGAGGTCCTGGAAAAATCTCTACACCAAAAACCTTTGTCCATATTGGAAATCGCCTATCTCCTTGGATTAAAAGAGAGAAACAAGATATCCCAAGTTTTTCAAACAGCCCAGTATGTGAGGGCCAAGTATTTCGAGAACAAGGTCTTTCTTTACGGATTTGTCTATTTTTCCACATTCTGTCGGAACAACTGCACATTCTGTTCATCCCGGACATCCAATATACTTGCCCTACGGTACAGAAAAAGCGAATCGGAAATCTTAAAAGCCGCCAGCCTGCTTGCAGAATCCGGTGTCCATCTTATCGATTTGACTATGGGAGAAGATCCTTTCTACTACAGGAGTGAAAGCGGATTCGATTCCCTCCTGACATTGATCCATAAGGTGAAGAAAGAAACAGGCTTACCTCTCATGGTCTCACCAGGAGTGGTTCCAAAATATGTGTTGGCGGAATTTGCAAGGGCAGGAGTCGATTGGTATGCCTGTTATCAGGAAACGCACAACCGGCAGCTGTTTGTTTATCTCCGCCCGGAACAAAATTATGACTCACGTCTTAAGAGCAAAATCATTGCGAAACAGTTGGGAATTCTGATCGAAGAAGGAATCATGACAGGTGTGGGAGAATCTCTTTCGGATATTGCATGTTCTACTGAAGTGATCCGGGCGTTGGGAGCTCACCAGGCCCGTGTGATGAGCTTTGTCCCTCAGGTTGGAACACCGATGTCCAATAGAAAATCCCCTTCTCGATTGAGAGAGCTGATGACCATCGCAGTGCTCCGCCTTTTGTTTCCGGACCGCTTGATCCCTGCATCGCTAGATGTAGACGGTCTTGATCTGCTCCAAGAGAGGTTGGAAGCAGGTGCGAACGTGATCACGTCCTTGATCCCTCCCCGACTTGGACTATCGGGCGTATCTCAACCTTCACTTGGTATAGACGAAGGATTTCGAACGGTCCAAGGTGTGGCCCCCCTGTTAGAGCAGATGGGGATGGCTGTTGCAACGAACCAGGATTATTTTCATTGGATCAGAGCCGAAAAGTCGGCCTTAACTTGCAGCTTGGCGAATTATGAGGTGACAGCATGAGAGTGGCCGTTGTCGGTGGGAAGTTACAGGGAGTTGAAGCCGCTTACCTTGCGCAACAAGCGGGATGGCAAGTCTTGTTAATCGACCGAACTCCCGATGTTCCGGCAAGAGGGCTGGCCCACACTTTCATACAGGCGGATGTCACTGCAAACACATCGGACATGTCGAACATCTTTCAGGATATGGACATCATTATCCCCGCATTAGAAAATAACAAGGCTCTCCAATCTTTGAAGGACTTGGCGAAAAGGAAAGGATTTCCTCTTGCCTATGATGAGGCGGCTTATGCAGTCACTTCCTCCAAAAAAAAGTCCAATTCCCTTTTTAAAGAGTTGTGTCTTCCTGCGCCTCAACCCTGGCCTGAATGTGGATTCCCCGTAATCATAAAGCCCTCAGGACTGAGTGGAAGTCAGGGGATTCGAATAATCCATAACAGAGAGGGATTGGCTTCAATCTGTAAGGGAAAAAATCCTTATAACGGGAATTGGATTATCCAAGAGTTTCTCGAAGGTCCCTCCTACTCTTTGGAGGTTGTAGGCATAAACGGAAATTACCGCTCACTTCAACCCACGATCATCGAAGTCGATACGAGTTTCGACTGTAAGAGAGTTGTCGCACCAGCACACCTTTCGGAAGCTCTTGAGAACAGATTCGACGAAATCGCCATCGCCGTTGCTGAGGCCATCAACCTGAGAGGAATCATGGATATAGAGGTCATCCTCCATAAGAATGAGCTGAAAGTCCTGGAAATCGACGCTCGCTTACCCAGCCAGACACCCACAGTCGTGCTCAAATCAACCGGTATTAACATGCTGGAACTGCTGCACGAAATATTCACCAGAGAGACAATTCCCAATATTCCTCCAATCGCGGATGAGAAGGAAGTTATCTATGAGCACATCAGAGTGGGGACCGATTCATTAGAGGTGTCGGGCGAACACATCATTTCAGAGGCCGGAATTCTACGTTATCGAACGGATTTTTTCGGCGCCGATGAAGCCCTCACGGATTTTGAGCCGGATCATCGGAACTGGGTAGCGACTTTGATTTTAACCGGAAAAACCAAAGAAAAAGTAGCCCAAAAGCATCGCCGTGTTCTGGAAACAATCCGTGAGACGTTCGGAATGCGAGAGTGTGCTGACTCGTTTCCGGAGTGATAATAAGATTTTACGATTTGTAACGAATAGAGAAACAGTGTGATATGACGCGTTTAACCAGC
>JAGLRY010000331.1 GCA_023135995.1 Candidatus Aminicenantota bacterium
CCGTTTTTTCGCTCTCCCAAAACGAGGTGATTCTTGAAGATCTCGAACCCTTGTAGGAGAACATCATCGCGGTGGGGAATGACTTCTGTCCAGTTCTCCTTGGTTGTTTTATCGACCGGGGTTTCCATCAGCCTGAAATTTTTGGCATCCCAATTTGTGCGGATATAGAATTTGTCCTGAAAGTGGTCCACACTGTACTCCAGGTCTCTCTCACGGGGCTGTATGATCTGGAAATCACCATCAGGACGATCCACATCTAAATACCAAAATTCCGTCGACAATGTTTGAGTAGAGGCAATAATAAGGTATTTCTTCGACTTGGTTTTGTACACAAATGTGCCGAAAGTTTCGTCCTCTTCGGTATAGATCACTTTGTCTTCAGAGACGTCGGTCCCCAAAACATGTTTCATGATCTTATAGGAGCGCAGCGTGGTTGTATCTTTGAGCGCGTAGAAAACGGTTTTGTTGTCGTTGGCCCATGCCGCCCGGCCCGATGTGTTGAGGATCTTGTCCTCGAAAACTTTACCCGTGGTTAAGTCCATAAAATAGAGTGTGTAAAGCCTGCGGCTGACTGTGTCCACGCCATAAGCGATCAGATTGTTGTTGGAGCTCGAGGAATAGCCGGCAACGCTGTAAAAATCATAACCCTTTGCCATTTCGTTGACGTTCAGGATGATTTCCTCTTCTGCGTCCAGGCTCTCTTTTTTGCGGCAATAGATCGGGTATTCGTACCCTTCCTCGTACCGCGTATAGTGATAATACCCCTGATCTTTATAAGGCACAGACATATCGGTCTGTTTGATCCGCCCTAGGATCTCGTTATAGAGCTTTTCCTGGAAATCCTTGGTGTGAGCCGTCATGGTATCTTTATAGGCATTCTCCGCCTTCAAGTATGCGATGACTTCGGGATTGTCGCGCTCGTTAAGCCAGTAGTAATTGTCGACGCGCGTGTCTCCATGCGCGGTCAGCTCCTTTGGTACAATTTTAGCGACCGGAGGCTTTATCGTCTCGGCCGCTGTGTCCGCCTTTTCACCCTCTCCGCATCCCACATAAGAAAAGAAGAAAACAAGTAGAATCGCCGATAGGATAACCGTTTTTGTAACCTGGTCAAAAAATCTGTTTTTCATCAAAACCTCCTTTTATTCCAATCCCATTTCTTTCAGGATATGAAAAGCGCCTCCAAATTTTTCCGTGATGAACAGGACATATTT
Organism: Candidatus Aminicenantota bacterium; assembly: GCA_023135995.1. Classification (GTDB taxonomy): domain Bacteria; phylum Acidobacteriota; class Aminicenantia; order Aminicenantales; family Aminicenantaceae; genus WTAW01. Next base: position 1,212 of record JAGLRY010000331.1, read on the forward strand.
GATGTTTACGGAAATCGTGCGCTGAATATCATAGTCATACTGCCAGTCGCTGGTCATCGCTTCATAATTTCCATCAAAGGCCAAACCCACCAGCTCGCCCTTTGCATTCATCACGGGACTGCCGCTATTACCGCCAGTAATATCGCACCGATGGGTGAATGCCACAGGAACATCATCAAAATGACTGTCTGCCCACTGTCCGAAATCCTTCTTTTCCCATAACTCATTGAGCTTGTCCGGGCATTCGAAGGGATCTTCACCCGTGTCCTTCTCGACAACTCCTTTGAGCGTAGTAAAGGGCTCATACCATACCGCATCTGCAGGTTTATATCCAGCCACATTCCCGTAAGTAAAGCGCATTGTCCCGTTTGCATCCGGATATAATCCTTCGCCCTTCCACTCGTAGAGCGCATCGATATATTCTTTTCGTATGCTCACGATATTTGCAGAAAATTTCCGAGTGCGTTTCCTGTATTCCTCAGTCTCATCATACATCCTGGCTGCCATGGTCAGTAAGGGGTCACCGAGGGCTTCCAATTCCTTGGAAGTCTTATCGAACAGTGTCTTGGCATATTCCGCATCCGCGAGCTTGGTTTTTGCATATGCCGCTTCCACAAATTCATCGATGGATTGGCTGCCGCTGAATAAATATTCGAGGCCTTCGATCCTCTGTCCTTCAGGCAATTCCTTGACCATACCAAAAACGCGTTTGAGCATCGCTTTATCCACAGGCTCATAGTAGCTGTAGTATCGAAGATGCAGATTCTTGACCGTTTGTTCCACACTCCTCTCCGTAAAATAGGGGGCACGCTCCTCATCGGGCTTCTCCCTCTCTCTGGCTACCCCATAAGCTTGACTTGCCAGTGACGACAGGATGCCGTTGGAAAATCCGAATAAACCCATAGCATCGTCCTTCGTCTTTAACCTCGCCAATTCCGTATACTGCGCTTTAATCCGCTCCAAAATGGAGCCGTATTTCTTTTTAAGTTCAGGCTTACTTTCGATGAAGGTCATCAGATCTTTTTCAAATGTCTTCTTTGTCTCGAGAAAATTGGTTTTTGTCATACCATCGATTTTTCCTTGGTAATTTTTCATGGTGTTATTCAAGCCGGAATCCAAGCTGGCCATTCTGATTTTCCCTTCTTCGGAGTCCTTGGTGTGAGTTGCCATGAGGTCTAAAAGCTCTCTGAAGTTTTGCACCGTCTCGGGATAGTTATACTTTAAATTCCATCCCACGGAATTTGACGTGCGCCACCGCGTCGTTGCCCCAGGAAAGCCCAGAATAAAGGTGAAATCACCATCCTTTAGATGGTCTTTCGCCACCCGGAGGTAATTCTTGGGTTTTACAGGGATATTGTCGGGGCTGTATTTTGCGCCTGACCCATCCGGAGCCATATAAACGCGACCATAGGTGAAATCCCCAGTGTGGCGGGGCCACATCCAGTTATCGATATCACCCCCATAAGTGCCAATGGATTCCGGTGGCGCGTAGACGATACGGACATCCTGGTACCGCTTGTAGACAAACAGGATGTATTGCTTGCCGTTGTACATGGCGGCAACATTGGCGAGGATGTCGTCTCTTCCATCCTCGATCTTTTCAGTCATTTGAGTGATGGCTGCGTTGATCTTTTTATCCCGCTCAACAGGATCTTCAATGCCCTTGGCCGCATCCAGGATCTCTTGTGTGACGTCCTTGATCTTATCGAGAACAGAAGCTCTGATCCCTATGGCTTGAAGTTCCTCAGATCTTTTCTTCGCTAAAAATCCATTTTTGATGTAATCCTTCCCCTCGGAAGATGCTCTCTGAAGCGCACCATGAGCACAGTGATGATTGGTCAGCACCAAACCTTCCGGCGACACAAAGGAGGCCGTACATCCCCCCAACCACACGATCGCATCCGTGAGGGATGCCTTTTCGGGATGATAAATGTCCTCCACACGGATCTCAAGTCCCTTTTTCTCGAGCTCGAGCTGTTTCAACTGAGTGAGCAGCCACATGCCTTCCTCTGCCATTGCAGGAAAAATGAAGACAAGGCTAAAAAATAATACACATATCAGTCCTTTTCTCATCACATACTCTCCTTTGTTATCGGATTTTTGCTCTCGTTCATTTACGTATAGAATTATCATACAGAATTTTAAGGGTAGACTGCAAAAATTTTTTCACTCTATTTTTCAGTGGATAGAGCATTTGACACCTACATGATTACTTGATATTCTTTTTCCAGCCAAATTAAAGGGGAAAATCATGACAATTGAATGCCCCAAATGTCATTTTGAAAATACGGACAACAGCAATTATTGCGGTAAATGCACTACGCCGCTTAAGCACTCAGGAGATGTTCCTATAGAGCATACAGAAACTCTCCAAGCTCCCAGAGAGGAACTCACCTCAGGCTCCACCTTTGCTGGCAGATACCAGATCATCGAAGAGTTGGGCAGAGGCGGTATGGGATGGGTTTACCGGGCCTTAGATAAAAAGCTGAACGAAGAAGTGGCTCTTAAGCTCATCAAACCTGAGATCGCTTCAGATAAGAAAACCGTCCAGAGATTTAGTAATGAACTCAAGATCGCTCGGAAGATTACCCATAAAAATGTGGGCAAAATGTTCGACCTCAATGAGGAAGAGGGCACGCATTATATCACGATGGAGTATGTGTCAGGCCAAGATCTAAAGGGGCTGGTCAGGCAGTCTAAACAATTGACCGTTGGGACTGCGATATTCATTACTAGACAGATATGCGATGGATTATCGGAGGCGCATTCTTTGGGAGTTGTGCATCGCGACCTGAAACCCAGTAATATTATGATTGACAAGAACGGCAATGCCCGGATAATGGATTTTGGAATAGCCAGGTCTGTTGAGGGAAAAGGCATAACTGGAGCGGGAGTCATGATTGGCACTCCCGAATACATGTCACCCGAGCAGGTGGAAGGAAAGGAGGTCGACCCGCGTACGGATATTTACTCTCTCGGGATCATTCTCTACGAAATGCTCACAGGGAGAGTTCCTTTTGAGGGCGATACGGCTTTAGCCGTGGCTGTAAAGCACAAGATAGAAACGCCAAAAGCCCCAACAGAATACAATGAGCAGATCCCTGAGGATCTAAGCCAATTGATCCTGAGGTGCTTGGAGAAGGATAAAGAAAAGCGGTATCATAGCGTGGATGAGGTGAGCTCTAAGCTCTCGAATGTAGAGAAGGGAGTTCCTACTGCAGAGAGGGTGATTCCAGAGAGAACACCCCTCACATCGAGAGAGATCACTGTTAAGTTCAGTTTAAAGAAACTCCTCATCCCAGTTTCAGTGATTTTTGTTGTCATAATTGCTGCAATTTTTGTCTGGCAGGTGCTGCCACAAAAAGAAGCGGGAGCTATCCCATCAGGCAAACCCTCCCTCGCAGTTATGTACTTTGAAAACAATACCGGAGAAGAGGGCTTAGATCACTGGCGAAAGGCTCTGTCCGATCTGTTGATCTCAGATCTGACACAATCGAAATATATCAAAGTACTAAGCAGTGACAGGCTTTTCAGTATTCTCAGGAAATTAGATTTACTCGAAGCGAGAAGTTATGCGACAGAGG
>JAGLRY010000332.1 GCA_023135995.1 Candidatus Aminicenantota bacterium
TGTTAATGCAGGTTGGCGTACTCGATGAACGGCCGCGCAGAGGCAGAATCATGGAATACATAATGAATGCCTCTCACATGAGCTTGGCGATACCGGACATGAAAATGCATGCCAATGAGATCAACCTGGCAGAAGCGCGACGTCTCTGTGCAGAGATTATGCCATGGGGCTGGACAAGAGAAGACGAGCAGGTGGTCTGGTTTGAAATGAAATCTAACATAGGCAACCCGGGCGGATTTCACAGTAATGTCGTCACGGGCAAAGCCTATTTTATGAAGATTTTCCGAGAACGGGCCCAGGAGTTGGATCAGGAATTTGTACTCAAAGACTTTATAGATGAGTTTCTCTCTGCTGGTATCATTCCGATGCCATTGATTCGATGGGAAATGACCGGCAACAGTGATGACATCACGCTGGTGACAGAGGATCTTTAGAGAACGGCTCCTAGAGAATGGCGGCAGCCCAAACATAATAACCAGAAGCATTCATGGGGGCAGACCTGTTACAGACACAGATTACGAACAATTCGTAAACTGGTAAGTAGCCCAGCTGGTCGCCATTATGGGAAACTTCTTTCGGATCTCCTGATTCTATGAGAGCTCTTTAGCGAATAAGAGAAATCTCCCTGGGGTATGGAAAGAAATATTTGACACCGCTCTCGGTCGCCATTGCACCGTCATGGAAGCGTACTCTGAGAGATCTCCCTTCACCCCATTCAGGCATCGGCATATCGATAAAGAATTCAAAATAGAAATGGTGATACATCGGGAGCTTAATATCCCGCTGCCAGTCCGGACCCAACGGGCCAATACGGGGGGCGTATAAGCCTGAACCTGCGGCATGCATATCAAGAGAAACCCAGATCTTATCAGGATGTTTGCTCCTGTCATATCTCTGAATATCGGAATTGATCATTCCGGCTTTTTCAAGTTTTTGCTTGAGAATTTCAAATGTTGCACCAGCGGTACGTCCCACCCTGACATTGTTTTCAATAATAGTACGAACTTTCATCACATTATTCCAGAATCTTTTAATATGTGTGGGTGGTTCTGTTTCTCCCTCCTGAAGCACATAGGCGTAGGCATCTATATCCTCATGGTAGTTTCCGTATTTCCAGCCATGGCCCAAAAAACCGCCGCTTTGTCTTCCGTCAGTTAAGATAAGCAGCTCACCTCCCTGAATCACATAGTCACCGCGTTGCCTTCGACCATTTTTATCTACGGCAGAACGTTCTCTTCCCAAATCATTCACTCTAGTCACACCCCGTACAATGCTGCTCAAAGCCTTTTTCTGTTTCTCATCAATGTCGGAACGGATCCGTTTATAAAGGTCAAATTCGCTTAGAACCGGCCTTGCAAAATAATCGACTATTAAATACTCGGATGAAATAATCCGCCCCGCATATATGTTACCGAGAGCTTTGACCAACAGGTTGTAGTCAGTTAACGAGATTCCGTCCGGGCGCAATCGGGGAATCTCATAAAATATTGCAGATCCCAGTTCTTCCAGATAATTGACAGCAATGCGTTTGGGATCACGTTCAGCGACAAATTCACCGATGCCATTAAAACGAAAGTCTAATTCTGTTTTTGGTCCTCCCGGCCATTCGGCCCCTCCCATCCTATATAGCTCATCTAATAATATTCTGATATTCGGATAGGCCTCCAATGGGATCTTGATTTCCGGTCTAATAATGATATCGTAGGCGCTGCTCTCTTCCACCTTGTCCGAATGAAATCCAAAAAACGCACGCTCGATCCGATCCCCGCCGCGGTCCGTAAAAATGAAAATCCCTTCGTTGCTTCCAAAATTATAGCCCAGAGGATCGAGGTCTCCCTCTCTTACAATATGAATCCACATGTCAATCTCGTGTTCTCGCATGATTTGAGGCAGGAGAATGTCAAACTTGTCCCGGAGAATCTTATTCTGCATTTCAGCCAGTTCTTTTCTTTCTTGAGCCTGTTCTTTGGACATTTTGACATCTCTCGGCCTGTCTTGGGCTGTAGAGATACTGATCAGGCTTATGACCAGTAGAAATAAGAGGTTGATTGAAAAAGCGTGTCGATTAAACATTCTACTCTCCTTTGATAATTTGATTTTTGATAATTATACCAACTGTAACGATTTATATAAAACTCCCGCTGTGCTTTGGATTTTGAGTATCAGGACTGGGAAACAGCGCAAAAATGTGCCCAA
>JAGLRY010000333.1 GCA_023135995.1 Candidatus Aminicenantota bacterium
CCATTTTATCCTCCTAACCTGAATTGTTCACTCGTGAATCCTCCAGGTGAATTATTGTCGGCGCCATCGGTAGAGGGAGTTGTCGACTGCAGCGATCATCTTCTCCAGGTCGAACTCTGTTGAATCCAGGAAATCATAAATCTTTGTCACGTTTTCTGCGGGATTGGACATGATCTCATTGTAGTTCACAAACAGCACATCGATGTCTTCTCTCTCTCTGATCTGACTCATGATCATATCATTGAGCTTAGTGAATGCGATGCGTGTGTCTTCCCGGTTTTCATCTTGAATTTTGGCCATTTTCTCCATGGAGTCCAAAATCTCCTCGATATTCCTTTGCGAGTAGATGATCTTATAATCCCCCTTGGGCAGGAATTTGAGGCCGTAGGCGGTTATTTTGATAAATTTGCCTTTGTAGGGCTCGAACGAGAACTCTTCATTCATGAGCTTATTGATGATCTTTCCGCCTTCAAGCTCGAAGTAGCCTCGTGGATTGTCATCATCCGGAGGCCTCGAGTCCTGATCAAAATCCGAAGTAATCCCACCGGCATCCAGGATCTGCATGAGCATCGACGTGCCGGAGCGTTCTAACCCGGATACGATATAATTGACGTTTTTATCCAATGTCATTGTTTCACCTTTTCTCGGTCGTTCCTGTGAACACCTCTATTGTTCCAAAAAACAACGAATAACATTCAAGAAAGATTTTATATCTCAAAACCCGGTCTAATGCAATGTTTTTGTATCGGTTTTACTCCGTGTCTCTGTATCGGTCCATTCGGGGAATGGACCCTACACAAAAAAGGGGACAGTCCCCTTTTTGTTTTACCCCTGGAAAAAGGGGACTGTCCCCTTTTTTGTCCCCTTTTTGTGGTCCGCTCGGGGAACAGGCCCTACAAAACAGGGGCGCAATAGCTTGACAAACCATACTATTTGGTGTTTATTAGTACTTAAAAATGACGCAAAAGCCCTTCCCTGCCTTTTAATATGGAGAAAATCGAACACCCCTTTGCCCAGAAAAGTGCCTTTTCCGGAGTTTTGGACAAGAACTTGAAGAGCTTAGAGAAACGACTGGGAATTTCGCTCTCTGCCCGGGGAGATGCTCTGCTCATTGATGGGCCAGAGAAAAACATGAAGTTCGCCAAGGACTACTTTGAAAAGATCAAGGACCTGGAAGAAAAGGGCTATTCCCTCAGCAAAGAGGACCTTCATATCACCCTGGACCTTCTCGAAGAAGGGATGACACACCGCATAGAAGATTTTCTCTCCTCTGAGCCGCTCAACCTCTCCCGCAAATCTGTCACACCCAAAAGCTTGAACCAGCAGCAATACATCCAGGCCATCAAAGAATACGACCTGGTCTTCGGGATCGGTCCTGCAGGCACAGGGAAAACCTATCTCGCAATGGCCATGGCGCTGTCTTTCCTGCAGGACAAGGCCGTCAACCGGATCGTTCTCATCAGACCTGCGATCGAAGCCGGGGAGAAATTGGGTTTTTTGCCCGGGGATATGTACCAAAAAATCAATCCCTATCTCCGCCCTCTCTATGATGCCCTCTTCGACCTCGCCCAGGCTGACCAAGCGAACAATCTGATCGAAAGAGGCATCATCGAGATCGCACCTCTCGCTTATATGCGAGGGAGGACTTTAAATAGCGCCTTTATTATTTTGGATGAAGCGCAGAACACAACCAAAGAGCAGATGAAGATGATCCTCACACGAACAGGATTTAATTCAAAAGTGGTGATCACCGCGGATATCACCCAGATCGACCTGCCCGAACCGAAAAAATCGGGAGTTTTGCACGCCATGGACATCCTCGCGGGAATCAAAGATATCTCATTTATCCAATTCAATCACAAAGATGTGGTCCGCCACTCTCTGGTACAAAAGATCATCAAGGCGTATCAAAAGGCAGAAGCCAAACTGCGAAAAACACAATGAATTCGAAATTCTTTAAGACACTAAAGCTCTTTAAAAGCGACGACGCCTCTGTGCCCAGGACACAGAACAATGCTGCCCCCCCAGGAAAAAATAATAAGGTCCGTATAGGGAAAAATATCCTCTCCAATCCATTTATTTTTCTTTTTGTGTTCGTTGCAGTCCTTTCCTATTTCATTGCCTATCTCCCCTCGAAATCACTGCCAGAGAACCTGACTGAAGGAGAGATCGCCACATCGGATATCGTAGCGCCTATGGATCTGACGATAGAAGATGTCGAGACGACCGAAAAAAGACGGAACGAAACCGTTGAGGCTGTGCTTCCTGTATACAGACAGGACCCGAACGTGACACTGAACACAGAGGAAAAGATCAGAGAGTTTTTCAGCTCCGGGAGAACGCTGGTTGAGAAGCCTCCCACAATAGAAAGAAAAAACACGTTTAAAACCGACACTGAGGAGATCTTCGGCCTTGATTTGACATCTGCTGATTTGAATAACTTGATCAAGGTGAATTTTGGAGAGACTCTCGAAGAAAGTTTGATCAATCTCGTCGTAAAGGTTTCTGAACAGGGCATTATCGTCTCAAAAAATCTTTTCATCCATGGAGAGCAGGAAAAGGGCCTGGTTCTCATCCGGAGTTCGCATTTTGATCAGACAATACAAACGACCGACATCATGGACTTTAAAGAAAGCAAAGACCGGTTGACCGCCGAGATCAACCAACTGGAGATCTCACAACCCGAAAAATCCCTCTTGATAAAGCTTTCCCACTTTTTTATACAGGCAAACGTCGCCTATGACAGATTGGTCATGGAGCAGCGTCAGAGAGAAGCGCGAGAGAGTGTCAGCACCGTGTTTTACACCATCAAAAAAGGAAAAGTCATCCTCCGGAAGGGAGATGAAATCAGTGCGGATGCCCTCAAACAGATAGAGATCATCAACCAAAATCTTCAGGCCAAACCCAGCTGGCTGACCAATTTTTCCGGGTTCTTTCTGCTCTTTGCACTCCTCCTCCTGACAATCTGGTACTATATGAAATCGCTCGTAAAAACCAATTTAGCCCTCAAGTATTTCCTTATGACGGGCGTTACGCTGATCCTCAGCATTCTATTCTGCAAGCTCTCCATCTTCCTGGCCGATACGTTCAGCCAGAGTTCCAATGTCTCGTTCTTCACACACACAGAGAGTTATTACTATGCGCTCCCCTATCAGTTTGGAACGCTACTTTTTGCCTTTCTCGTAAATATCCCAATCGCACTGGTTTTTGCAGTCGTCAACAGCCTCCTTGTGGGATACCTCTTTCAGTCGAACTTCTCGCTTTTGATCTTCAGTCTGATCGGAGGTTTTGCGGCCATCTATGGGATCAAATACTACGGCACACAGAACAGGATCTCCATGTTCAAAGCTGGATTCTTTCTTGTCGCTCCCGTCAATGTTTTCATCATCATCACCTTTTATCTGATAAGAGAACGGCTCGGTCCTATCGACTTAGTCGCCAGTGAGCTGTTTATGGGTTTCGTTGGAGGTTTACTGAGCGCTGCTCTCGCCTTTGTTTTTCTGCCGGGATTCGAGAATCTCTTTGATATCGCGACACAGAGCAAATTGCTGGAACTCAC
>JAGLRY010000334.1 GCA_023135995.1 Candidatus Aminicenantota bacterium
AGTTAATTATGGGGAGTTCGTCATCAAAATGATTGATTCTGGGGAGGTGTCCGCCGTTCTTTCCGTAAGTATTTTTGGGCCGCGAATCAGGGGAAGGCTCCAGATAAACAAGCTGATCAAAGACGGAACCTATGTTAAAGAGGGAGATATATTGGTTGAGTTTGACAAGGTAGAGAAGCAGCAGGAAATGCTAAAAGCCTTGTCTGATTTGAAAATTGCAGAGAATGAAATAGAAAAAAAATTTGCGGATATCGAGAGCCAGAAAAGGGACAATCAGATAGAGCTGGATAGCACAAAACTAGCCTATGACGAGGCGATGTTAGACCTAAAAAAAACAATCATGTTGGCCGAGATCGAACAGGAGAAACTTAAGCTCAAATACGAACAATCTGAGAAAAAGTACCAGGAAACACTCAAGAAAATGGAATCGCAGAACCGATCCAACCAAGCAGATTTGAACGTTCTCTATGAAAAGAAGGCCAAGGCAAAAGCGGATTATGACATGGCAAAAAAATCTCTGGACGATATGACGCTTCGATCACCCAAGGACGGATTGGTCGTCTTGAAGGAGATATGGAAAGGGATGGGAATGAGCAAGGTGCAAGAGGGGGATCAGGTTTGGCCGGGATTCCCGATTGTTGAAATTCCGGATCTATCAGCCATGGAGATCAAGATGCACTTGAATGAAGTGGATGTCTCCAGTGTAAAACCTCCTCAAGAAGCTTTTATCCGAATCGACGCATTCCCCGATAATGTCTTTAAGGGAAAAGTCGAGAGGGTGGCTTCGATGGCTACAAAGAAAGATTGGGATGCGAAAATCAAGACCTTTGAATCCATTGTCTCTCTAGATGAGATGGATGAGCGTATGAGACCTGGCATGACCTGCCAGGTAGACATTATCATCCAGAGAATTCCTGATGTGGTTTCTGTTCCCATCGAGGCCGTCTTCGAAAGAGAAGGGAAAACTGTTGTTTTTGTGATGGGAAGCCGGTCTGCAAAAAAAAGGGAAGTCGAGTTGGGACAGAGAAGCACCACTCATATAATCGTCACAAAGGGCCTAGCTCAGGGCGAAAGAATTGCACTGAGAGATCCCTTTGCAGGGCCTGAAGCTGAGGAGGTCACAGCACCTCAGTGAGTTGCCGATGAGAAAGTCGCAACCAGTTAAAGAGAACAATGCTCGAGGAGGTTCGAATCCATGCGTTTTATAGAATGCTTGAGCATTGGGTTTGAGGGACTGAAGACTCATAAACTCAGAACTTTCTTGACTATGCTGGGGATTATTTTCGGAGTGGGAGCGGTGATTTCTATGTTATCCATCGGAGAAGGGGCTAAGAGGGAAGCTCTTGAAATCATCAACCTCATGGGTGCAAAGAACATTATTATACAGAATCTCGAGTATGATGAAGATAAGCTGGAGAAAATTCGAGAGAAATCTCCGGGCCTTTGTCTCAGGGATTTTATGGCGTTGGAAGAAGGTGTGCCATATATCCGACATCTCTCCCCTCAAAGGATTATCAAACCAGATTTTATACGTTCCATCGATGGAAAAAGCGAGGGGCGTGTCATAGGAACAGACCCTAGCTATCCCTTGACTCTAAATCTATTAGTGGATAAGGGTCGGTTTTTTGATGATTATGACAATGCTCATCATGCAAATGTCTGTGTGGTTGGTCACAGAGTTAAAAGAGATCTTTTTTCCTTCAGAAATCCAATCGGCGAGCGGATTAAAATCAACGACAGATGGTTTGAAGTCATAGGGACAATACTCAAGAAAGGCATAACCAAAGGGAAAATAGAAGGGATTGAGATCGAGAGCATTGCCAATGATATTTATATCCCGATCAGCACGGCATTGAAAAAATTCGAGTTTAAGGAGCATGAGTCTCAGCTCAGTGAAATTGCAGTCACTATGGAAGATCCCGGATATATCCGGGATGCAGCGGTTTACATCAATCGACTTCTTTATCGCATTCATCGGAATACGCGAGACTATAAAATTATCGTGCCAGAGGAATTGCTCCACCAAACACAGGAAACGCAGCGCATTTTCAACATTGCGATGGGTTTTATTGCCGGCATCTCATTGCTGGTGGGAGGTATTGGCATCATGAATATCATGTTGGCATCTGTGCTGGAAAGAACACGTGAGATTGGGATTAGACGTGCTGTAGGCGCCAAGCAGAAAGATATCTTGAGCCAGTTTGTTGCCGAGGCTGTTTTTATCAGTCTCGTCGGTGGTCTTATAGGGATTGGTGCCGGATTTAGTATGTCGAAAGCTGTGAGTCTCTATGCCAATTGGAAAACTCTAATATCCATCATTTCTATTTTAATTTCTTTTGGCATCGCTGTTTCCGTGGGGCTGATATTCGGGATTTATCCTGCCTATATAGCTTCAAAGTTAGATCCCATCGAAGCCCTTCATTATGAGTGATCGGTCTCTTTGAGCAGCTTTTTGTTTCCGCTACTCGCATTTGAAGAGCGATTGTGGTATTTTAATTTCTTTAGGGGGCAAAATGGACGCGACGATAAAGAAATACCTAACAAGTTTTGAACTCGGGGAATTGCAGCATTTCAAGAACATGGGGGTTCTTCCTCTCTTGACATCACTGGATGATTCCCCTGAGTACATGACCTTAAAGGAAGCCCTGGACAAGCAGGTGCTGACCATCACAGAAGTTAGCCATGAGGGTTCTGTCCCTGAGCTCAAAGTGATCAATAGAGCGGAAATTCCTATCCTCCTTCTTGATGGGGAAGAGGTCGTTGGGGCAAAGCAAAACAGGGTGCTCAACACCACGATTCTTGTGAAGGAGAAATCCGAGCTTGTCATTCCTGTAAGCTGCACAGAGCAAGGAAGATGGGCCTACAGGGACAGAGATTTCTCCGATTCGGACACCATGATGTCCACAAAACTCCGAAGGGTAAAAGCACAGACTGTATCTGACACTCTGGCTGATTCTCAAGAGTTTCGTTCCGACCAGGGTACGGTATGGACGGCTATCAGAGAGATTTCGGAGGAGGCAGGAGCGCAGTCTGAGACAGGGGCGATGAAGGCCGCCTATGAGGTTAAGATGGACGATCTGAACGATTATCTGAGCGCATTTCCTGCAGTCCCGGATCAAAAGGGCCTCCTCGCTTTTATCGACGGCGAAGTGGTGGGTTTTGATTTTGTCTCGCGCGAATCGGCCTATGGGATCCTTCATCCAAAACTTGTAAAGAGTTATGCCATGGATGCAACCCTCCAGAAGACAAAGCTCACCGAAGCGCCCGATGTGACCAAGGCCCAAGAATTCATCAGCAAAACACAAAAATGCAAAGAGAAAAAATATGAGTCTGTGGGCAAAGGCTGGGATTACCGTTTTGAAGGGAAAATGATTGTGGGATCGGCCCTGAAATTCGAAAAAAAAGTGATCCATATGGCCTTTTTTGTGATCACCGAAAGTGACAAGGCCGGTGAGATGGCAAGCTCCAGACGGAGAACAAGGTTCAGAAGATAGCCGAGTCATAAATTCCCTTGCGTATGGATCACGAGACGGCTGGTAAAAGCATATCGTAGAGAAAAACGCCATCATATTGAGATCTCCCATGGAAGATAAAAGAAGCGGACGGCTTGTGGTCGTTTCTCACTGCATTCGGAGTGGGTGGGTATCCCCGGAAAATCCCTCAGGTCTATACGGCCCGAGAGTTTTGATGAGACTTTAGAAAAGCTCGAAGGAATACTGTAGGAAACGGTCCCCGAACGGACCGTTTGGGAAATGATCCCAACACTTTAGAAAATGTAGGGTCCATTCCCCGAATGGACCGGGAGAGTGATATGAAAACTTCGTTGCGATATTTTATTTATTCGGTTCTTATCTTTTTGATTGCCTGTGTAGGTCAGGAACCAGTTACAGAAAAGACCGAAGCGTATGTCCCTGCAGATATCGCTCCGCTCAAAAAGGTTATCATGCTGAGTCCTGGTAATGACTTTTCCCGACGATCCTATGAGCATTACTCGGACTACATTTTTGGTGGTATCACTTACGACACTGGTTCAACTGAACAGCACAAGGGAATGGTCGCGATCCTTGAAGAAAACGGTGTTGAAGTACTCAACGTCCTCGACCTTCTAGAAAATGCGATTGCCAATGCAAGGAAAGCCGGCAAGCTGGAAGAAGCGTTACAGAAGATTTTCCCGTCCTCTTTTCCGATGATCAAAGAGAAGATCGACCACATCGATGCACGGGCCCTTCTTGGGAGGCAAGACATATTCTATTACCACTATGATCAGGAAGGCCGATTCTTACCCTTGATCAAACCGACGATATGGTTTTTTTACACACGGGATTTTGCAGCCACTACATCCAAGGGCCTCATTCTCACCAACTCAAAACAGAGACAGCGCTGGCTTGAGCATTCGATCGGACGATTCATGTTCAACTTTGCTGAACAATTGAAAGACTGCACGATCGCATTCGATGCTGAGAGAGAGGGTGTACGCTGTGAGGGCGGCGATATCATCGTTAAAGATGAAAACACGATTATTATGGGTATCAACAACATGAGTGAAGCTGAAGCCGCTCGAAAAATAGCTCAAAAGCTCGACATGGATGTTCTTGGTGTATCGATGCCGCCATACGAAGATTTTTCGGGAACAAATATCGAAATCATGCATTTAGATACGGTTTTTAACCTGGTCAATGAAAAGAAAGCCCTCACAGTGCCTTATCTTTTCGAGAAGGAATACGCGAAGGACAATCCTATAGTGAGGATCTTAGAAAGCATCAACGAAGGCTTAAAACATGAGAGAAAAAAGGGAGAAAGCGATCCGGATTTGCCAGATTGGTACTCAAAAGCGATAAAGTACATCCCGGATGTGGGTTGGTTGACTCACTACAAGGCAGGAACAGGAGAAGCAATTGATCTAAAGATGAAACTCGTCGATTATTTGAGAGGTCTTGGCTATGAGATCATATGGGTTGGAGGGGACAAGGGAGACCTGAGAGAAGAAAAATATTTGCTCGAGCGAGTATTATATGAGCTGAGTATGCAAGCTGCGAATGTCGTTCAACTAGCCCCCGGTAAAATCCTCTCCTACGCCCACAATATATATACAATTCAAGCACTAAGAAACAACGGAATTGAAGTTTTCGCTTTTGAAGGTAAGTATTTAGCTGATAACTTGGGCGGGCCCCACTGCCTGACCATGCCCTTGCTGCGACGCTATTAAAAAAGGTGACAGTCCCCTTTTCTGTTCACCCCTGGAAAAAAGGGACTGTCCCCTTTTACTGCCAGGAGATGGTGTAGCGTTTGATGACAATGAATCCTTCGTCTGTTTCCTCGAGCGCGTACAACTTGTTGTTCTTCCAGATCCGGGGATTCACCTTAGTGGGGAATCGGGAGATATACTTCCCCTCTGCGTCGAATATGTCGAGATAGACTTCATCCTCTCCTTCGGCTTTGTTGTATGACCTTACGATCAGGCGTCCCTCTTCGTCTATGGTGAATGCTTCATAAGCAGGGAATTGTTTGGGAAACTCCATCATGTTTTTCAAGCCAAAACCCATATCCGGAATTCTGTCCATGATCTTCTCTATATCCTCTTCCGTGATTTTTTCGGATTTGTATTTTTTCGTTATTTTCTTCTTGAGTTTTCCCTCTGAGTTGAAAATTTGGATCTCATATTCCTTCGGATTTCCGTAATAGATTTTGCCTTCCGAATCAAAGAAGTAGATCTGAACAAAGTCGAAAGGATTCATTTTGTCCTTCTGTGGGTCCCTGAAACTAAAAGGAATGCTTTCGATCGTAAACAAATTGTTCAGGTCTTTATCGAACTTTCGGATCTCGAAAGACATCGCTCCCTCATCGATGATAAACTGTCTACCCAGGACATTGCCTTTGCTGTCCATGACAAGGTTTGTGAGAGATGTTTTATCCGCAACCGAGACATTCCGTAAAAACTCTCCTTCGAGAGTGAAATAAGCCTGTCTTGTGTTTCCTGCGTCTTCGACCAGCAATTCATTTTCAGGGGTGATGAGCAATCCAGATGGAAAGTTCATTTCCCCGGGCCCTTGGCCTTGCTTTCCGATGGTACGAACGAATTTGCCGTTTTTGTCGAAGACTTTGATATTGTTCGCTTTCCAATCGAGGGCATAGATGGATTCGTTTTCATCCACAACGAAGAACGTGACCTGTGCGATCATCTCTTCTTCGACTTCGCTGTCTCCGATCTTAAAATCTTCCTCGAGAATGAGCTTGGTTAGAATGCCCTTGGGGGACTTTGGCTTCTCAGGATTTTCGACGACCTGAACGCCATCGACAGTCTTGACTTTCTGGGCCTGCATTTGCCCGAATAAACAAAAAATCAGCAAAAGATACAATCCTATATTCAGCACTTTTTTCATTTAAACCTCACATTTTATTTTTTTCTCTATCGCATTTTCGGTGATTATATAATGCCTTTAACTCTAATACTACATCTTACGGATATTTATTCATTCGGTTTTACATCACGCGTCTGTACATAGATTCACAATGATGTCCTGTATTTTGGACAGAAAACTCCTTTATGATCCAAACTTCAGGCGAAAAAAATGGCACAAAAATTGCCTTTATAATCGGGGAAAGTTATAATTCAATTTTGGAGAGGAGGTTCAAATGAAGAAGGGATCACTGCTGTTATCCATTATTCTTTTAACTGTTTTTGTAAGTTCTTCTGTTAATGCTAACGGGTTGTATTTGAACAGCCTTGGTTCAAGGGCCGTGTCTATGGGTGGAGCTTTTGTCGGTTTGGCGGATGATTTCAGCGCCGGATTCTGGAATCCTGCAGCGGCATCCCAATTGGATTGGACAACCGCTGGCATCTATGCGGCTTATTACATTCCTAGCAGTTCTTATGAGAACGGAGCTGCCGATATCAGTACTGAGTACGCAAAAAGCTATCCTGCAGTACTCGGGTCCGTTTTTTTCTCAGCCGGTGAGAGGATCGATATTGGGCTTTCCTTCTATACGCTCTCTAGATTTCAAGTCGAGTGGTCTGGTTCTGCGATCGACGCTATAACCAGCGATCCAGAAAGCAGAGACTGGAGCACGAAGGTTTGGGTTATGACATTTGCGCCTTCAATCACCTACAAAATGAGCGATGAATTCTCTTTAGGCCTCGCTCTCAATCTCAACTATGGATCTTATGACCTCTTCATGTACAAAGGGTTTGTGGAAGTTGAGCTCGAGCTTGGTGTGAATGATCTTTACATCGGTGCCTATTCAGATTCGGGAAATGGCGTGGGAATAGGTGCCACATTAGGGCTTTTTTTCAAACCTTCAGAAATGTTCAGCCTTGGGGTATCTATCCGGACTCCAAGCAAAATGACATTTCAAGGAAGGTCCAGCTCCACGAACTTCCAAGTCCTGGATAATGCCACAGACAGCAAGACATTTTTAACACTGCCATTGTGGGTGGCAGGAGGAATCGCGATAAAACCATCTCAGGCATTGACCTTATCAGCTGATGTCCACTTTTCCCAATGGTCAACGGTTGAAACCATCCGAACGGAATATGATAGTCAGGTCTGGCAGGTCGTTTTTCAGCAGAGCGGCACGGATTTTTTGCCCATGTATTGGGAAGATACGATCCAGATCAGATTTGGAGTAGAGTACAGGATCAACAAGGTCGCACTTCGTGCTGGATTTTACACCGATCCTTCTCCTGTTCCAGATAAAACCATGAATTTCCACTTCCCCATTGTGGATGCGAATTATATGACCTTTGGCTTAGAGTATGATGGCAGAGGACCGAGTTTGCATGGTTTTCAGGTTGACTTAGGCTTTGAATATGGTATGGGCAAGGAGAGGATAATAGACTTAGCTAATGTTGGCACCAGTCCTGAATATGGCGGGGCTGTACCTGGAAGTTATAAAACAGATATGATAAGTTTTAACTTTTCCTTTCGATATACATTCTAACTTGTTAAATAGAAAATGCTGGCTGTAGCTTAGCAAAAGGGGGGTTATGAAAATGCTAAGGATGGGACCTTGTCCAGCCAGCAAAACAAGGCTAGTAATACTATAATAAATATTTTCAAACAAATCAAATATTTTTTTATTTTTTTTCACAAAGGGTGTGTTTGCGTCGAAGCGGATAAAAGTTTTCTTGGAGTTGAGGGAGTTGTATAATATAAGCTGCAGAAGGACATTATGAACAACACACAGAGATCCTTTTTTTTTATTTGTCTAGGCTTCTTTGTTTTTCTCTTCATCTCCTGTGGGGAGAAATCGGATAAAGCTGTGATTCTCGAACTCATGGATAAAGCCGGCCAATACATTGAGCAAAAAGATGCTGATAGCCTCATGTTGTTTGTTGCCGAAGATTATTCCGATTTTCGGGGGAGAAATAAGCGCGAAACTGAAGAGATGGCGAAGCATTATTTTTTAGAATATCAGGGGATCATCACACACGTGCTTAGCACGAAGATCGATGAGATCACACCTGCTGAGGCCTCTATCCGGACGGATATGTTGGTGTCATCAGGAGGTGCCCAATTGTTCCGGAAGTTTGTCAAATTCGCCGGTGATTATTACCGCATAAAAGCAAGGCTTGTGAAGAGGGAAGGGACATGGTTGTTGCATTATGCGGAATGGGAATACATTAGCCTGGATAGCCTATTTCCCGAATCTGTATCCATCCTCAAGAAAATCTTCCCCAATGTATCTCCCTAACAGTGATGGCTTTTATACTTATTTGCGGGATTAAGTGATCAGATTGTATGGTGGAGAAAACCGTTTGAAGGTTGAGCGGCCATGGTTCCTTGACCGGAGGGAAAGGAGAGCGAGGCCTGAAACCGAGCCTATTTTTCCTCGGTGGGGAAAAATGGGCGTGTTTTCGAAATCATCAATCTGATCATTCGATTTGTCATTCATCACGGTTTTGGGGATCCTTACGGCTCAAGAAGAATTTTGCTTAAAGAATAAAGTTTCTGGTACAATCAAATTCCTGAAAGGAGATCACCATGAAAAAAAGATTTAGACAATCAACGGTCTTAGTTTTTTCTGTTTTAGTTATTTCGGCGTTTATACTTTTGGCACAGACAGATGAGATCAAGCCTGTCACTGTCGAAAAACCAATGCCAGATTTTTCTCTTCCTGTCTTTCAGGGAGGAGAGATGACACTTTCCGAGATCGAGGGGAAAAATATCCTGCTCATATTTCCCCGTGGCCGCTCCAGAGAGAATGCCTGGTGTCACGTCTGTAATTATCAGTATGCAGAGTGGGCAGAACTGGAGGCCAAACTTCAGGTCAGGGAGAAATACAACGTGGAGATCCTTTTTGTCCTTCCCTATGGGAAAGAGTTGGTCACAGAATGGATCGACAAGTTTTATGATCAGCTTCAGGATCTCGAGAAGGGAAAGAATCCCCCCGATCAGGATAAACTTGATGAGCGGGGCAAAAGGCGGATGGAGTTCTACAAGAGAGTTTTTCCCAAAAGCTTCCCCTACGAAGAGGGTAAGGTCCCTTTACCATTTCCCATACTGATGGATGATGGGGCGGCTGTCTCCAAAGGGCTAGGTCTTTTTACGACCGAGTGGGGTGGGAGTAAGGTGGAGCAAAATATCCCGACAGTGTACATCGTGGATAAGAACGGCATCCTTCAATTCAAATACTTCAGTCAGAACACTTTTGATAGACCCGGACCGGATTATTTGATAAGAGTTCTGGATGTAATCAGCAGCAGTCAATGAGGGATCGAATATCATAAACTTTTGCGCGGTATTCCCGTATGAGGGTTTAGAGCGACATTGGCTCTGAAACTGCAGGAATCATAACACGAGAAGAGAGGAGAACATGAAGAAGATTTTATCAATGAGTGTTTTGGGTTTGTTCTGTTTGGGCTTGCTGGTTTCACCGAGTATCGGTCAGGATATCAAAGAGATCAGGGCAAAAATGGTTGAAGCGTCCGGGGGAAAGCAGATCTATGAAAACCTCAAGGATCTCACTATAACAGGTACACTCGACCTGACAATGCAGGGATTGAGTGGTTCATTGACGATCTACAAAAAAGAGCCGGATAAGAGACGTACGGATATCGAAGTGATGGGCATGCTGATCACCCAAGCGTATGATGGGAAGATCGCCTGGTTCACCAATCCCCAAACTGGAGCGACAGAAGAGCTTTCCGGCGATCAAGCGGCCCAACTGAAAAGACAGGCCATGCCCTCCCTGGCTTCCATTTATCCTGAAAAGTACGGTATCACCTGGGAATACAAAGGTAAGGAAACCATCGAGGACAAAGAGTATCTCGTCCTGAATACGACCTTTCCTGACGGATTCGAGGTTACTGTCTATGTCGATCCGGATACCTATTTGACCTATAAGACAAAATCTGTAACAACAGGACAGATGGGCACGGAGGTAGAGGTAGAGCAATTCAGTGCCGACTATAAAAAAATCGGCGGTATGACATTTCCTTCTCTTATCACCAGTTATCAGGATGGTGAGGAATATTCGGTGATAACCATCGACGACGTGGAAACCAACACGGGCTTAGAAGATTCCATGTTCAAGATGCAGTAAAATCTAACCTGAATAATTCAGGCAAAATCCTTAAAAAACTTTTAGGTCAGATAAAGTTCTTCCTCGATCAGCGATTGAAGCCGCGAACGGATATTGATGCCGGTTCGGCAGTCGGCTGAACAAGATTGACAATTACGGCATACGTTCAAGCTGCGCTTCTCCGGGAGTTCCGAAATAGTGGTTCTCGCTTGGATAAAATTTCCGTAAGCACTTGCATACATATAAGCGCGCATCAGGTTCGGGATCTCCACATCATGGGGGCAGGTGGGAACACAGGCACGGCAGTTCTGGCAGCAAAATCTGATTTTGAGAAAGTTGAATCGATCCCATTGGGATTTGGAGGTAAGAAATGGCCACATTCAGTCATTCCAGGTTAAGCTCCTATGAGACCTGTCCTCTTAGGTATAAATTTGCCTATATCGATAGAGTTAAAGTCGAAGCGGAAGACACGGTTGAGACATTTCTCGGGTCAAGGGCCCATGAGGCTCTGGAAAAACTCTACAGGAATCTCCAGTTCGAGAGATTGTTGAGTGTCGATGAAGTTCTGGCTTTTTTTAACAGAGAGTGGGAGAAAAACTGGAATGAAGCGATCATCATCGTGAACAAGGAATACACAGCAGAGAATTACCGGAAGATGGGCGAGCGGTATTTGAAAGATTATTATAAAAGGCACAAGCCCTTTGACAAAGGAAAAATCCTCGGATTGGAAACGACAAACACTCTTCCGTTGGATAAAGAGGGAAAGTATGGCTTCTACATCAGGATCGATCGATTGATGGACATGGGAGAGGGTGTTTACGAGGTCCATGACTATAAGACCAACATGTCTCTGCCTAAACAAGAGGATCTGGATAAGGACCGCCAGTTGGCCATGTATTCCCTCTGGGTGAGAGAGCAGTTCCAGGATTTCAAAAAGGTCCGCCTTGTCTGGCATTTTTTGGCTTTTGACAAAGAGATGGAGTCCTTCCGGACAAAGAAACAGCTGGAAGATTTGAGAAAAGATGTCCTGGATGAGATCCAGGAGATCGAAGCCACAGAGAAATTCCCGGCGAATGTAACTCGTTTATGTTTTTGGTGCCTTTATCGGGGAATGTGTCCGGAGTGGAAACATGAGGTTGAGCTCGAGGATAAACCTGAGAATGAATATCTTCAGGATCCAGGAGTGAAGTTGGTCGATGAATATGTGAAGACAAAAAACGAGCTCGAAAATCACAAAAGAGATGCCGAGGCGAAACTGGAGAAGCTGAAAGATGCACTGATCGCTTTTTGCGAGAAAGAAGAGGTTTCTGTTGTTTTCGGTTCGGAAAACAAGATTTCGGTCAAGCCGTATGAGTCTGTTAAGTTTCCGCCCAGAAACTCGGAAGAAAGAGAAACCCTCGTCATGTTATTAAAGGATATTGGGAAGCTGAATGAAGTCTCTGACCTGGATATCCATGCTCTATCCGGAGTGTTGAAGAATAGAAAATGGGAAAAGCATGACATTGAACGCTTGAGTGAATTTGGGATCAGAGAGACGAAACACAGGCTGAGCATATCCAAGCACGAAAAACAGGTCTTTGGCCCGCCTTATGACGGGCCCTCATCCTGAAAGGGTCGTTACCCTTTATCTATATCTATACGCTGGAACTTTGAGAAGCCACAGCGTTAGCCTCCTTGGCTAACATGTTAGAGATGATCTCGTTTCCTGCTTTTTTGCCGACTTTCAAGATGTCCACTGAAGGTGAAGCAATCAAGCTAAACCCCACAAAGGTGATAAGAACTGCCACTAAAAAAATTGCAAATTTATCTCTGAGTTTCATTTTATTCTCCTTTTCTTTTTTCATCGATTACTCTCATATATATAGACGTAAACTCGGGCAAAAAAGTTGCCCTCTTGGTGACTTTCAAGATAATCTGCTCTTCTCATTTTTCGCTCTCATCATTTAGACAAAATGCGCACAGAGTTTATTCCATGTTTTTAACATAATTTTTCTTGTGAGAGTGATGCTTAGAGGTAAAACTTATGGATTAGTGATTATTTCTGATTCTTTTCCTCTTTGTCTTCGTCTTCTTCTTTTTCTTTGGAGCGTTCCCAGGGTTTCCAATCCACACCCAAGACATATTTTTGCATCCACTTGATCTCTTCGATATCCCTGATACGCTGGTGACGGGGTTCTCTGAATCCGTGGGGTTCACGAGGAACGCGGATGTAACGCACAGGGGCTTTGCCGATATCTTTGATGGCCGCGAAGAATATCATGCTTTGCGCCTCCGTATCTGTGGGGTCGTTCATGCCATGGATGAGAAAGGTCGGTGTCGTGACGTTCTTGACATGGGTATAAGCGGACTGTTCCCGCCAGGCCTCGGGATTATCCCAGGGAGTACTGCCGATGTGCCAGAGCCTCACGTCGTGGTTGAATCCGGGCCCATATTCCGATGCCCAGTCATAGACGCCAGCACCGATCGCGGCGGCTTTGAATCGGTCGGTCTGTGTTATGGTCCAACCGCCAAGGATGCCTCCGTAACTCCATCCTCGAAGCCCCATCCGGTCAGGATCGGCGATCCCTCGATCGATGAGGAGATCCACTCCATTCATCAAATCCCAGTAATCTCCCTTACCGATGCCATCGCCGGCCTGGACGGTGTTCCCCTCGCGAAGTTTATCCGTGTAACCACTGCTGCCCCTGACATTGGGGGAGAGAGAAGCATAACCTAATCCGGCATTAATGTGATAGCTGGCTCGGAAGCTGTTCATAAAACAACCGGCTGGGCCTCCATGGATGTTGAGCATGAGGGGAAGGCGAGAGCCTTTTGTGTAGCCGGGGGGAAGGTGCAGCAGTCCCTCGATCTCATAGTCCTTGACGCTTTTCCAACGGATGACCTTCATGGAGGCGAGATGTATCTCCTCGGTGATCCATGGATTGGCATTTGTCAGTCGGATTGGATCGAATTTATCAACGGATGATGTGTAAATGTCAGAGGGTGTATCAAAATCAGAAAACGAGTACACAATTTTTGTCCTGTCCTTTGAAAAAGAGCTGGCCTGGAGCGTGCCTGAGACTTCGGTCAACTGCTTGAATTTTCCTGTGGTCACATCGATCTTGAAGAGGTTGGAATTTGTGCGTTGGTGTCCGTTGAAGAGTATGGTGTTTGAGTCTGGTGTCCAGAAGATCCCCCGGATATTGCCCTCGTATTGATCGGAGAGCTGACGGTATTTTTTTGTGGCAGGGTTCATGATGTAGATCTTGCTGTTTCGGTTGAGCCATTCTTTATCATCCGCTGCCATGAATGCAAAGCTTTTACCGTCAGGAGCCCAAGAAAGAGAGCTCTCAGGAGTGTTGTTGGCGGTCAATTGGAGTCTTTTTTTATCGGCGATGTTATAGAGGAAGATCTCGCTCTTGTATTGTTCGTTTCGACGGTTGGAAAACCGGGCCGTAAAGATGATACTTTTCCCGTCGGGAGAGATGTCAAAATCACCGATGAGGATTTCCTCCGAAATGAGACAGGTGCTTTCTTTCTCTTTGATGTCAAACATCCAGAGGTGTCGCCATTGTCCCTCTCTCTGTCCGTTCGGTCCTTCATCCACGAATATGACATCACTGCCGGCTTTGTACTCTTTTTCTTCTTCCTTACTGCGGGCTTGAGGTGCAATGAAGAATATCTTAGTGGAATCTGGAGACCATTTGTAGGAGCCGATGCTGCTCTTGTGTTTTGTCAACTGTACGGCTTCGCCCCCTAAGGTTCTCATGAGAAATAACTGGCTTTTCTTTTCTACCGATCGCTTGAATGTGAAATACTCGCCGTTCGGAGAAAATTGGAAGGAATTTCCTCCATCTTCGCCGATGTATTGGAAAGCATCGCCTCCATCTGATGGGATCATGTAGTATTTGGATTTTCTCTTGTTTTTTTTCCAGTCTAATTCCGACAAGGAGTAGAATACCCATCGGCCGTTGGGAGAGATCAGGGCGTTTCCTACTCTGACCATGTTAAGGGCATCGTCTGCTGTCATCGGACGCCGGTTGTTCTCTTCAGCCGAGAGAAACATGGCAGCACACACAGCAAATAAAAATGTGAAGATGAGTTTTCTCATACAAGCCTCCCGTAATGTTATTCACATCCTGAGGGTGAATTCCCCTCACTTGAAACGGTTAATAATAATATCATCGAGTGGCCGATTGCAAGCTTTGGGATTGAGGCCTCCCATAGGGTCTCTATTTCTAATGAGACTCCCGATCCCGGCTAAAAGGGGACTGTTTACCTTTTTATGTAGGGTCCGTTCCCCGAACGGACCGTTTGGGAAACGGTCCCTACATCTCACAGAAAAGGGGACTGTCCCCTTTTCGTCCTTTTCTGTCTTGACTAAGAGAGAGAGGTTGGGATATTCTTCCTGCCAAGACGTGATCCATTGAAGGAGGCAAAAATGAAAAAAAAACGCCTGATTTTGAGACGGCGTGACTTTATTTCAGCCGGAATTCTCGGAAGCGCTGGCCTCTCCATATTCATAGGCCGGTTGTTCTTTTCCACCGGTGTGCCATCGAGTTTGGGAAAGGATATACAAATAAAATCAAAAAGGACAGATCACACGCAAGTTTATGACATTGTCGAGAAATACGGCGCTGAATTCGGCGCCATCAAACCCGTCATCAGGAGACATCGAAATGGCCGTCTTTGAGGTGGAAAGCTGGTTGGTCAAAGAGGGGAAGGAAGAGGAACACAAAAAAGCCCTGCGTGGTTGGTTCCAATGGGTGAATCAACACAGAGAGCTTTTTAAGGAATGGAAGAGCGTCCGGTATTTTGAGAAGACCGTTGCGGGGGAAGAGTCTGGGCGTCACCTCATGATGTGGGAGTATGAGAGCATGGCAGATTTCGAAGCTTACAAGAAACGCCGCTCGGATTACTCGGGTCCCTATGAAGAATATAAAACAAAGGACCCCTACCATATGGGAGTCTTCCAGCACAACAATATGAAAGTGGAGTTTTGGAAGGACTTGGAGCGCGATCTCTGGATAGAATAAGATTTTGACCGGGTTGACTCTAAAATTTAATCAGAAGAAATATCCTCGTTTTTATTCCATTTGATGGGAACTCTACTCTCCTATCTCGCGTTGATCTGCATAGAGATTTCTATGTCGCGATGCCAAAAGCACCATCGTTATTACAAGTGTTAGTCCAAACATAATCACAGCAAGAATAGGATTGAAGGATGCGATCACTATGGCCGTCAAAAATCCAAGGGAGATGAACTGGAACAAGATCATTGGTACTTTACACTGATGGGGTGATGTGTCTAACCTGATAAGACGATGTCTATGTGAGGCATAGCACCAATTGATGAAAAGCAATTGACAGATCATGATATGGTTGGTGCCATAAAAGACCATCGATAGCCAATCGTTATAGTGGTTATAAAGAAGAAATGCAGAGAAAGGCGCGAGGGCCACAAACATGAGAAGAATGATATTGATCCAAAGTAGGACACCATCATAACCCAAAATGAATCGGAATTGTTTGTGATGCAAGATCCAAAAAACTCCAAGAACGAGAAAGCTTATCCCATAAATGAGGAACTTCGGCCACATTTGAGAAAGGAAAAGAACGATGTTTGCCTCCCCGCGTGATTGAAAGATCTCCGGAACTCCCAGTCCCAACGCCAATAAAGCCATAGAAATAGCAAATACCCCGTCAACTAAGGATTCGAGGCGTTTCGGGCTGGGGAGATCCGTTACCCCATAATTATCGAATTCGTTCATCGAAAACCCCTTCTATCTTTTGTTCGATGCTATCCCATTATACCGAAATAACACGCAATTTATAAGTATAGATAATAAAGCTTTGAGTTGAGAGGGGGAGTGCGAGTAAAAATGGTAATAAAGGGACGTTCTTCAGATGCGTGAGAACGTCCCTTTATTTATCTTACCAACCGGTGTTGCCGAAGATAGGATCGCCGTTCTCGTCGACCAAACCGCGTTCCATCGGAGAATTGATGATCTCGTCAACCTCATCCTGGCTGAGATACTGTGCTTTGTAACTCTCACCATATTTATTCAAGTGTCTGGCAAAAGCTCTCAGATGATTGCGAGATCCTTTCATAAGATTTTGGTACACTGTCTTAATGTCTTTATTGTCGGCTTGAGAAAGAAAGGCCTCTAGGTCAGAAATATCCAGATCTTCTATTGTGGCGCCAACATAGACGGCATCCAACGGGGATTTCTCTCCCTGAGCCACAAGTTCATGATAGAGTTGTTGAAGCTTGGTGTTCGAAAAGAAACCCACTTCGTCATTGAGAACTGGAATAGGAATATCATACTTTTGGAGCAGAAGTTTCAAGGCGTCCATGTGTCTCTGTTCACTGTTGGCGATGTTACTGAATATCTTGATATTCCAGGTCTTATATAATGTGAGATAGACGTCTCTCGCCAGCTTTTCTTCCTCATACATGTAAGTCATTCCCAATATTTCTTTATTGGACAAGTCTTCGTAAGGGAGGCTGTTGATGAGTTCAGCCATACCTCCATTAAATCCGTTGCCCGAGCCGGGTCCATGTTTTCCCTTGCCGTTCCCTCCATTCCAGCTATTCCCTTGGGCGAAGGATGGAATAGTCAGAGAACCAACCAGTGCTAAAATCAGTAAAAGTTTTTTCATTGTATGTCTCCTTTCATTTAATGAGATTTTCACTAAAGCAATAAGTGTGCCATTTTTTATCTTATTCATTTTAAAAGAGTTATGAGATCGTGTGTTTAGAGCGCTCTGACATTTATGTCCGAAAACTGACAATTTTGTAGCTTCCGGTCCGAATCCTATTTGGTATAAATGTGTAAGAGTGTTTTCGAAATCACCGATTGGGATTCTCGAATATCATTCATCACGGATTTAGAAATGCTGTTCTGTTTGAAATTTTGGAGAATCTTGATTATGCTGATAAACTCGGGTTGTTTCAAAGCATTGGAGAATATTGTATCTAGAAAGGAGAGATTCCGGATGATAGCAAAGCGTCTTTTCTTATTTATTGGAATTCTTATGCTGGTCATTCATCCCATGCGTGCGGATGATGTGGAGGATATCATGGCATCCATCAAAGGAGGGCACATCTTCGAGATCATCAATGTGCTCACCTCACATGAGATGGGAGGCCGACTATCCGGCACAGCGGGTTATAACCGTGCGGCCAAATGGGCGGGTTCGAAGTATGAAGAGTGGGGCCTAGAACCTGTGTATAGCGACAGTTTTCTTAAACCTTTCGGTATGGCTTACAACGAGATGCGCGAAACCCATTTCTCCCTAGTTCTCCCTTCAGATCCAAAAGTGAATGAGGGCAAGCCGATCGTCAAGGAAATGACAATATACAAGGATTTCTGTCCCACTCTTTACAGTGGATTCGGCCATGTGGAGGCTGAGATCGTTTTTGTCGGCTTCGGGCTCACAGCTCCTGAACTTGGATGGGATGATTACAAAGGAGTCGATGTGAAAGACAAGATCGTGGCCACTCTGCGCGGCACTCCTCGAATCCAAGGCAAAGATTTTTCAGCTTATACAGAACGCACAGTGAAGCTCCTGAATGCGAAAGAGCATGGTGCGGCTGGGATGATACTCATCAACAGAGCCGTCGTCTCTGGGGCAGGGGTCTATGTTGAAAACTTGCCCATGGTCATGGTGGGGAATGAAGTGGCCGACGTCCTCTTTAAAAGCAAAGGTTATGATGTTCAGAGCTTAAGTGCTTTGCTGGAGGATGGTCATCACCTCTCTTTCCCCACGGGGGTTCGTGCCGAGATCAATGCCATAGGCGCTCATCATCCCAAAGCGACAACTTACAATGTTATCGGAATGATCGAAGGGTCTGACCCCGTGTTGAAGGAAGAGTACTTGATATTTGGAGCCCATCTGGACCACCTCGGACCCTGGCCGATCATCCACCCAGGAGCCAGTGATAATGCCAGCGGATCAACGATCGTGATGGAGCTGGCCTATGCCTTTTCTCGACTCAAAACAAGGCCGAAACGGTCTATAATCTTTGCCCTTTTCGGAGCAGAAGAGCTGGGGCTCCTCGGGAGCAAACACATGGCAGCCAACCTGCCAAAATATCCGTCGAAGCCGATCATGATGGTGAATATCGATGTTGCCGGCGCAGGAACCGGCATCCGCGTGACCGGGGGAAAAACCTATCCGGATCTATACGGTCTAATCACAGAGGTGAATGATAAATATGCCATCAATCCAAACATCAGCGCGGGCGAGATATCCCCTGTGGGAGGAAATAGCGATTATGCTCCATTCCTTGCCAAGGGAATCCCCGCTTACACCAATTCTTCGAGGGGAGGACAGCGTTTCGGTATCCATACAGCAGCCGATTCTATCTATATCGTGACTCCAAAAGTCATGGAGGATATGGCGCGGCTCTATTTTATGGCCTCATACATGTACGCGAATAAATAGTGGGTATTGTTATGATCGTTCTGATTATTCTAGGTGTTATCTGTCTCCTCATCGGGATTTTAGGCTGTGTCATTCCGGGTATCGCAGGGCCTCCTTTCAGTTTTCTCGCTTTGATCCTTCTCTCCATCGCAAAGGGATGGGAACCCTTTAGTGTACAGTTCCTGATAGTGATGGCGGTGATCACAATTGTTGTGACCGCTCTGGATTATATCGTACCTGCTGCGGGAGCCAAGAAATTCGGTGCCTCCAGAGCGGGATTTTGGGGAGCGGTCCTTGGGTTGTTTGGCGGACTTATTTTGTTTCCTCCCTTCGGGATGATTATTGGCGCATTCCTCGGCGCGATCATCGGAGAGCTGATCGTAGGAAAAGAGGGGAGTCAAGCCCTGAAAGCAGGATGGGGCGTGTTTATAGGCGTGATGTTTGGAATGCTCTTGAAACTGATCGCGTCGGGAATAATGACCTTTTATTTTATTAAAGCACTGTTTTAACCTGAATTATTCACGAGCCGATCTCACCGCA
>JAGLRY010000335.1 GCA_023135995.1 Candidatus Aminicenantota bacterium
ACAGCCTTCACTCCAAAGGCATTGATATCATAGGATGCCTCGGCATGAATCTCTCCTACAGGTGAGATCTCAACGACAAGCCGCGAAGGATCTTTCAGCTCGAAATGTTGATAACCAAATTCCCCAGAAACACCAATAACAGCTTTCAGGAAATCTGCTGATTGATGAAGATCGAGTTTTTCCAAAACGGCTTGATCTTCTTGCCCTCCATATATTTCCGAAGTGCTTGTTACAAATATAATAACTGTGCTTATTAAGAGCAAACTGAATATCTTTTTCACTATTCTAATTCTCCTTGAGTTATGTCTTGGGCACTGGCCGAGAGAGGTCCTTCAATTTTATCATCACGAACCAATGATATCGCATATTTATAGAGATGTGAATGTTCAATTTTAATGTCAAAATATTTATGCCCAGTTCCCTCAAGACCTGGGAAATCAAGATATCCCATCACAGTGGCATCTGAATCTCGAATGCTTAGAGTTTTAAGAAGCTTGATTGAAAGAGGCTTTACACTGAAGTCGACTCTATAAATCTTATAGGCTTGAAAGCCTTGTTCATCTGAAAGTTTTGGGGAGATTTCCCAATTGACAACATTGCCTTCTTGTATAAAATCTTGAACCTGATCACGGACACGATTTGCTCCTACATCACAAGGTGGAAAAGGCAATGTCTGTATTTCCTCAAACCAAGATTCTGTCATAAGTATATAACCTTTTATGCTTGGGTGGACTTTATCATTTGACAACAGTGAAGTCCATCCCCCATCGCTTTCCGGATAGTAGAAAAAAATGCCGAACATGTCAACAAGTGGAACTTTGACTTCTGCAGCCAGATCTCTGATTTTATCGTTCAGTTCAAATATTCGCTCCTTGAAAAAGGGCTTATACCACCTATGATCCTCTCTTGGGATTATTGTTGAGAGCACAACAAAAACGCCATAATCCCGACAGGTTTCTATCATCTCTTTCAGGTTAAAGGCCGTCGTATCCATAGAGATCCGCTTGAATACGACATCATTGGTCCCCTCCATCAAGAGAAGATACCTTGCTTTGTGCGTGGATATCACGTTGGGCATTCTCGCTAATCCTTGCTCGGTAACTTCTCCACCCCATCCCTCATTTATAACCAGGGATGGGCCATAATTTTCATAAAGAAGGGATTCTAATCTCGGGATATATCCCAAGTGCGGAGTATCTTTATAATCCATCATGCCATAAGTGATGCTGTCGCCAAAACCAATATAAGTGTTTTCATCAAGATTAAGATTCACTGGGATGTTGTCAATCAGCCCTTGATTTCTCTGAGTTTGTCTTTCTTCGAGCTGAGCGAACGTTAAAATTTCCACCTTGATCTCATTTCCAGATTGCCACGTGACACCTATCCGATCACCGAGAACAGCAATCTTTGGAAAGACATTTGTTTCTAGGTTGCTTTTGAACAACTCTTTTTCTGGGCTCCATTCTGCTCCGCGCCTGTATTTGCAGAATATTCCGCTCCCCATTTTGAGCGATTTACTCCAGACGACAATGGGCACAGACCCTGAAATATGAGAAACTACAGGTTGGGAATCAGATTCGCCATTATCAGTTATTTTTTCCTCTCCTAACCACCTTTCGCCATTCCAGGATGTATAGAAGATCTCATAATCATTTCCGTCATACTCGGACCAAACAACCCGGGGAAATCCTTCAGGCCCCAAATTCACATCTGGAAAAACATGGGGAACGGCGTTATTTTTATTTAATTCTTGCGGAAGGCTCCATTCCGCTCCCCTAAAGATACTGTAGAAAATTTCATCTCGGCCCTTTTTAATTCCCACCCAAAAAATCCATACACTATTTGCACGATCAACAACAATTTTCGGGCTGTGGGCACTCTTAATATCGGGTGAATTCAGGATCCATGTTTGCTTTGTTGCCAACTTCATTGCCAATACGCTGTATTCAGAATCCAAATAAGCTATCCAGGTAATCCACAGGTTCTGTTCATCGTCAAAATTAAAATCTGGGGAATGATGGAAGGCATGTCCTCTGGTTATAATATCCGTGTGGACAATTTCGTCCTGATAGAGTTTTGCACAACAAATGTCATTCCTTTCATGAGACGCCCTTTCCCAGATAATCCATATTTCTCCCTTTCCGTTTTTTTTCACGATTGGAGAAAATATATCTTGATCAGTAATGAGAGCATGTTCTGAATAATCGTCACTCCCTTCATGCTTAACCGCAAGACTAAGCCCCTGATCAGTATTTTTATACACAAATCCCAACTCTCCATGTCGCTTCAGCAATGGATGTGCTGAACTCCCTCTTAGGTTCTTTTTCTCTACATGGGCCTCTAGAATTAGGCTTGTTAAAGATAGCACAAGGCATAAATGTAGGAAATTTCTAATCTTATTACTCATAGCATAAGCCAAATTTTATACCATACACGCATGATATTTGCAATTCATATCCCGAACATGATGACTTGCTTTTCTTCAGATAGTGCTCATCACTATCCTATCATTTGTCTTTTTGTCACATAAATAGGAGCACATTCTCAACATCACCCTTCATTCAGTTCAGACTCCAAATGTGCTATAATTCCCGCAATGAGTAAGAAAAAAAAGAAAAAATCCCAGGCCTCTCTTCGTAATCCCAAAAAAAAGAAAGGGGTGAGCTCGTCAGAGATCCTGGGGATCTTATCTATTTTTCTGGCCGCTTTTTTTATAGTCAGCTTGCTCAGTTATCATTCGCAGGACCCATCCTGGGCGACTGTCTCCACTTCCGGCCAAAAGATCCAGAACTATGCCGGTAGAGTTGGTGCCTCAGTTGCCGAGGCCCTTCTCCAGCTTGCGGGTTTTGCTGCTTTTATCTTTCCCTTCGCTCTGCTATACCTCGGGATACAGATGTTCCGGGCGCCGGCCGAGAGGCGCCTCCCCCTCAAATCGATGGGGATCCTTTTCCTCCTGCTTATCCTGTGCGCCCTCCTATTCTTGCTCTTCCACGATCCGGAATGGAGAGGGGCTGAAATTCCTGCCGGAGGATTACTCGGCACACTGGTTTCATCTCTGCTGGTTAAATATTTTAACCATACGGGATCTGTTCTCATCCTCGGTGGTCTGCTCCTTCTGTTTCTCGTCTTTTCCACTCATCTTTCTATAGGGAAGATATTCGATCTCTTCGGGCAATTCTTCCGATTTCTTTTCAAGGAGATGAGGATACGTATCACGCACTACCAGAAGGAAAAGAAGCGCAAAAGAATGCGCCAACGGGTCAATGCCAAGTACTCCACTCCCATAGAGGAAGATGACGCCGAAAAAGATGAGGAGATCCCAAAAAAAGAGAGACGGAAGAAAGCGCGAAAAGAGGCCAAGAAAAAATCAATCCCAGACAAAGTGGAAAAACCCAAGAAACCCGAAAAACTCCTCTTCCCAGAGCTGGGGAAAAAAGGAGCCTATCATTTCCCCCCATACAACCTCCTCGAGCCTGGAAAAGAGGCAGAAAAATTGGACAAGGATGAGCTGTTTCAAAAAAAGCAAGCTATAGAGAAGAAACTGTTGGAGTTTCGGGTGGAGGGTGAAGTCAGAGAATACCACCCCGGCCCTATCGTCACCACCTACGAATACTATCCTCATCCCGGTGTCAAAGTCAGTCAGGTGGCCAGCCGTTCAGAAGAGCTCTCCATGGCTCTGGCGGCTGAATCCGTGAGGATCCAGAGAATCCCTGGCAAGTCATCTCTGGGGATTGAAGTTCCCAACAACAGACGAGAGATCATAAAGATCAGAGACCTTATCGAATCCGACTCATTCCGGAACTCACCGTCCAAACTCACGATCGCTCTGGGGAAAACAATCCACGGGGAAAATTATCTCACAGATTTGGCAGTCATGCCTCATCTGCTCATCGGTGGAGCGACAGGCACAGGGAAAAGCGTCGCTCTCAACGCGATCATCGCAAGCATCCTCTACAAGGCCACACCCGAAGAGGTTAAGATCATCCTGGTGGATCCTAAAAGGCTGGAATTCACCCACTATGACGGATTGCCCCACTTGTTGTGTCCTGTGGTTAAAGATCCCAAAAAGGCCGGTTCGATCCTGATCGATGCTGTCTACAAGATGGAAGAGCGCTACCACACTCTCGGCTCCCAAAAGGTTAGGAATATCGAACAGTACAATCAAAAGATGAAACGGATCCTTAAGGAACAGGAAGGGAAGCTAACCCCAGAAGAAAAGGAAAACCTCAAGCCTCTGCCCTACATCGTCATCATCATCGATGAATTGGCCGAATTGATGATGGTCGGCGCTGAAGAAGTCGAAAAATGTATCGCCCGACTGGCGCAGCTCGCACGCGCTGTTGGGATCCATCTTGTGATGGCAACACAACGGCCCTCTATAGATGTCATCACCGGAACCATCAAGAATAACTTTTCCTGCCGGATCGCCTTCCGTGTTCCTGCAAAAGTAGATTCACGCATTATCATCGACGGGCCAGGGGCAGATAAACTCCTGGGACAGGGAGATATGCTCTTCATGCCTCCGAATTATCCCCGTGTCATCCGACTCCACTGTGCCTTCATATCCCTCCCAGAGGTCACCAGTCTCACAAAATTCGTCAAGGAACAGGGCGAACCCACTTATGACGAACGCATCGTCAAGGTTTTGAAAAGTCCTGCCGGTCAAGTGGAGCAGGATTTCGGAGAGAAAGACACACTCTATGACAAAGCCGTGGAGCTTGTGCTTCTCACAGGGCAAGCCTCTGCCTCTTACCTCCAGAGAAAACTTAGGCTGGGTTATGCCAGGGCTGCACGGATCCTTGATCAGATGGAGCACGAGGGTATTGTCGGACCTTCCGAGGGGAGCAAACCGAGAGAGATCCTTGTCGACCCGCAGAGCTATCTCAATAAAATTTCGAATAACGAATAACTTT
>JAGLRY010000336.1 GCA_023135995.1 Candidatus Aminicenantota bacterium
CTAGAAGAATCTGACATATTCAATTTCTCTAGAAATCGGTGGTGATGTTTCGAAAACCTCGAATCCCTGTTCTTCCAGCCTCTCTTCGATCAAAGAGTAAAATTCCTTCTCATCTCTGACCTTGAGAATTTTTGATCCCTTCTTTTCCATATATTCCTTCAAGGCAAATCCTCCGTGTTTAAAGCACATTTTTAGTCGACGCGAATTTTAAAAAATTGAATTCCCCCCTGTAACAAAATCAAATCCGAGCTATACCGCATATCAATAGAACTGGGAATTCATCTTAAGAGGGGAAAAAATCACCTCCTAATCCATCTCTAAAGGTGATTGCCTAGGAATTCCAAATCTGTCATTATTTTTTCAGTTAGTAACAATATTTTTTAAGATATGAGGAGACCTTGTCAATAAACATATCTGCCGATATAATTGGTGCCGTGAAAGAAAAAAGCCCCCAATTCGACCTGGAAGAGATTATCGCCAAATACAGGCCTGTTGTGAGTTTTCGTGTAAAGAAATCTCTCGGCTCCCACACTCCTGACTGGGAAGATGTTGTGAATGAGATCATGGTCAACGTGCTCGAAAAGCTGCATAAAGGGGAATTTAGGGGGGATTCCTCGATCGGCACATTTATCTTTACCATAACAAGCCGCCGAATCATTGATTTTATCAGACAGAAGAGCAAAATCCTGAAATACGC
This sequence comes from Candidatus Aminicenantota bacterium, assembly GCA_023135995.1. Classification (GTDB taxonomy): domain Bacteria; phylum Acidobacteriota; class Aminicenantia; order Aminicenantales; family Aminicenantaceae; genus WTAW01. The sequence continues at coordinate 698 of JAGLRY010000336.1, forward strand.
GCCGGAGCCCAATCCCTACCTCTCACCGTATGAACACATCGAAAACAAGGAACGGGCAGAATCAACGGCCAAAGCCATAGAAAAGCTAAAACCCAAGTATAAAAAGATATTGTATCTCTATTATTATAAGGACCTTTCAAGGGAGGAAGTGGCCCAGAAATTAGGCATTTCTCCCCGTCGGGTCAGTGAAAGGGTCAATTACGCTCAAAAACTCCTGCGGAAGATGATGAAAAAATGAATCATTTTCCAACTTTCTTGACATTATTCGACTAAATTTATGAAGTTCAAAGGAGACAAGGGCTAATGAGAAAATGCAAACACGAAGACCTGATAGATGATTATTTACTGAATAAGCTTAGCGAAGAGAAAAAACAGGAATTTGAGGCACATTACTTCAATTGCCGAGTTTGCTTCGAAAAAATGGCGGAGCGGGATGAAATGTTAACCGCCATCAAATACAAAGGACACACGATATTCCAAGACCTAGAAACAGGAACAGAGGCCGAACGCGTGCCCATGCTTGAACAGATCTGGGCGTTCTTCACCCCCAAACAGTGGACCTTAGCTGTCGCCACAACTGCTGTGCTGGTTGTCGTTGCTTTGGGAGTGATCCCGAATCTCACGACGACATCTCCTCAATTTTTCATCAACGACGACCTAGTCAGAGGCGGCTCCATTAAGCTCATATCTCCTGTGATCGCAGTGGACGCTATTCCCTCTCAGTTCAGATGGGAGAGCCTTGGAGAAGATGTCGAATACAAGATCGAGATCTACAATCACGAATTGCTGTGGAGCGCTACGACATCGAACCCCTACATCACACTGCCGCAAGAGGTCAAAGAGCGGATGGTTAACGGAGAAAAATACTCCTGGCAGGTCAAAGCCTTCTCTGCCGAGGGAACTCTCATTGCCATCTCGAGCAAAGTTCAGTTCCCGGTCACCAAATAATATCCCCCCTAACGCCTCGACTCTATAGCGGAAAATCTATTCTTCGACTTTTTCTTCCTCAGTATACATCCGGCCTCTGCTCTCATCCTCGAAGGCGAGACAGCACATCAACCTCCCACACAAGCCAGAAATCTTGGTCGGATTAATGGCGATCTGCTGCTTCTTCGCCTTTTGGATCGTCACGGGTTCGAAGCTTTTCATAAAAGTCTCACAACACAGAGCCCTTCCGCACACTCCCAAACCTCCGGTCATCTTGGCTTCGTCTCTCACCCCAATCTGCCGCATTTCGATGCGCATCTTAAACTCTTTGGCCAGATCTTTCACCAGCTGCCGGAAATCGATCCGCCCATCGGCCGTGTAATAAAAGAGCCCTTTCTTCTCATCAAAAAAGTACCGGACAGCCACCAGCTTCATGGGAAGCTTCCGATCCTTGATCCTTCTGAGACAAAAACCGAACGCTTTCCCCTCTTTTTTGCGCAGCCAGTCAAACTTTCGTTCGTCATCATCCGTCGCCTTCCGGATCACTTTAACGGCGTCCTTTGTGGCCTTGGAAGCATGGCAGATCTGGCTCTCCGTATCCACGACCTCAGCAAGGTCACCCCCAAGATCGGACTCCACAATACACATGTCTCCTCTCTTGAGCTCCACCTCACCCTTTAACGCACGAAAAACCTTCTCAGATCGTTTTGAAAGAACACAAATTACGTCAGGCATAGGACCTTTCCATCATATTCGCCAGTGTAGAACTGACAAGCAAATTCACATTCACGTTCCTTTCGAGCGCATAGAGCGCAGAATCTATCTTTACCAAAAAATCCAAAACTTGTCCAAGGCTTAAGCGGGCTTCGGCATCCCGAAGATTGCTCTCATAATCGGGATTCATCAGGAGGTTTTGATTTCCGGTGGATTTGATCAAGAGCAAATCCCGGCAGAATGAGGCCAGGATCTCCAACACTTGAACAAACTCGGCCTCGATACTCTCTCTTCGCCTGAAGGCATAATCTTTGACAAAGGAGGAAGCCCCCTTGCCTTTCAATAAAACATCGAAAAGCTGCCAGGCCTTTTCCCGGAGGGGTTGGATATCCTCCCAATCCAGATTTATGGCCTGTTTGAGGTTCCCTCTGACCAAAAGAGAGATGATCCGAGCCTTCTCCTCATCTTGCCCTCTATCCACCAGCACTCTTTCGATATCTTGTTTTGAAATTTGCGAAAAACTGACCTCCTGGCAGCGAGATTTTATGGTGGGCAGAATGAGGTAGGGATTGTGCGTGATAAGAATAATGTGTGTGAAGGATGGCGGTTCTTCCAGAATCTTGAGAACAGAATTTGCCGCCTCCTCGTTCATTTTTTCAGCCTGGTCTATGATAAAAACCTTTTTGCGACCAACCATTGGCTTGAGGTATGCCGTCTGCTTCATCTCTCGCATTTGTTCTATCTTTAAGACGTTTTTCTCTGGAAAGATGACCAAAACATCCGGAAAATTTCCGTTTTTGATCGCCCTGCAGGACGTGCATACCCCGCACGCATCATCTTCCTTCTCCAGACAGTTCATGGCTTTGGCCAGAACCAGAGCGACGTCTCTTTTGCCCACGCCCTCCGGGCCAGAGAATAACATAGAATTCGGGATTCTTTTTCTCTGAAGAGATTTTTTCAATTTTTTTTTTGTCCGGCTATTTCCTAAGACATCATCAAAGGCCATTCGATCTCCCGACGGGACAAGAAATACTCCACACACACTTACACATGCTGTCCCAAGTTCTCTCCGCTAAGCACTCTTTTCAAAAACCTTCCTGTATGAGAG
>JAGLRY010000337.1 GCA_023135995.1 Candidatus Aminicenantota bacterium
CCTTTTTCTCCTCCACCGGGTCCCAAGTCAATAATATAGTCTGAATACTTGATAACTTCAAGGTTATGTTCGATAACAACCAATGAATTTCCCAAGCTCACCAACTCATTGAAAACATCCAGGAGCTTGCGGACGTCGTCAAAATGAAGACCGGTCGTGGGTTCATCCAGTAAATACAATGATTTCCCTGTGTCCTTACGGCCAAGCTCCTTGGTCAGTTTGATCCTCTGGGCTTCTCCCCCTGACAACGTGGGCGCAGGCTGGCCCAATCGGATATAACCCAACCCCACCCTTTTCAGCAAGCCCAGTTTTCTCTTCAGCCCCGGATGTGCTTTGAGGAATTCGAAGGCCTCATCCACAGTCATATCCAAGTAATCAGCAATGTTATTGCTTCGGTAGTGGACAGCCAGCGTTTCTTTGTTATAACGTGTTCCCCCACAGCGGTCGCAGGTGACAAAGACATCGGGCAGGAAATGCATTTCGATCTTTTTGGCTCCCGCTCCATGACACTCTTCACAGCGCCCTCCTGGAACGTTAAAGCTGAAACGACTGGCAGAATACGCCCTCACCCGAGACTCTTGGGCCATGGCAAAAAGCTGTCGCAGGGGAGTGAACAGTCCTGTGTATGTGGCTGGGTTCGAGCGCGGAGTTCTCCCGATCGGTTTTTGATCCACAGAGATGACTTTGTTGATCTGTTCGATCCCCTCTATCGAACGAAAAGCCCCTTCTTTCTTTTTGGCATTGTGGAAGACATTGCACAGGTGCCTATAGAGGATATCATAGAGCAGCGTGCTCTTCCCCGAGCCGGAAACTCCAGTGAAAACAGTCATGATCCCTAAGGGGATGCGCACATCGATATTCTTCAAATTGTTTTCTGATGCACCAACGATCGTGAGCCAGCCCTTGGGTGTCCGCCTGTGATCCGGGATCACTATCCGTTTCTCTCCTTTGAGGTATAAAGCGGTCAAAGATTTGTCAGACGAGAGAATGTGAGAGATTGCCCCTTCCGCCACTTTTTCTCCGCCCCTTTCTCCCGCACCAGGCCCGAGATCGAGGATGAAATCAGCCGCACGGATGGTTTGCTCATCATGTTCAACGACGATCACTGAGTTCCCATTGTCTCTGATGTCTCTCAAAAGAGCAATCAACCGGCTGTTATCCCTTTGATGAAGTCCTATCGTCGGCTCATCCAAAACATAGAGAACACCCCTCAGTTGACTACCGATCTGTGCCGCAAGGCGCACACGGCGCGCCTCTCCTCCCGAGAGAGAGACTGTGGTTCGAGTGAGTTGAAGGTAGGGCATTCCCAACTCCTCCATCACATGAAGCCTGGACACTATTTCCTTTTTGATTGCGGCCGCAATTTTTTCCTGCGCCACAGAAAAGGAAAGGGAGTTGAGCACCTCATTCAACCGGCTCACCGGAAGGGCGCTCAGCTCAAAAATATTATGATCGTTGAGCTTGACCGCAAGTGTTTCTTCTCTCAAACGACTGCCCCCACACTTGGGACAGATTTCCTCAGAAAGCTCGACATCTCCCCATTCATCCGATTTCGTTAAGAAGCCAAGCCCATGACATCTCGGGCAGGCTCCATAAGGACTGTTGAACGAAAAAGAACGGGGTTCTAACTCTGGCAGGCTGATCTGGCAGAAGGGGCAGAGAAGGCTTAGGGAATAGTACACGTCATTCCCTCCCACTCCTAAGGTCAGAAGATTTCCTTTGCCCATATCGAGAGCCATGTCTACAGCCTCTTCGAGTCTTGGTTGGGAATCCGTTCCCAAATGAATCTCGTCGATCAATACCTCGATGTCATGCTTTTTTGTTCTCTCAAGCACTATGTCCTCGTCGAGTTCTCTGAACTGATCATCCACCCGGACACGCAGAAATCCCTTCTTCCTGAGTCTCTCGAAAAGGCGATGGTATTCTCCCCTTCGCCCTTTGACAATCGATGCGAAAATCTTGACTTTTTCCCCCGCATGAACGCTCCCGATCCTGCTCAAGATCTGCTCTTGGGTTTGTGGCTGCACCTTCCGGCCGCAGCGGTAGCAATGGGGGACCCCCACCTTAGCGAAAAGAAGTCTTATATAGTCATAGGCCTCTGTCACTGTGCCTACAGTGGACCTGGGATTGGAAGATATGGTTCTTTGGTCGATAGAAATGGCTGGCGAGAGCCCCTGTATGGATTCCACCTCGGGCTTCTCCATCTGTTTGATGTACTGGCGGGCATAGGCCGAAAGGCACTCGATATATCGCCTCTGCCCTTCAGCAAAAAGCGTGTCGAATGCGAGAGAGGATTTCCCCGAACCGCTAGGTCCGGTTATGACGATCAAGGAGTTGCGCGGCAGGTTCACATCGATTCTTTTGAGGTTGTGCTGCGCAGCTTTCTTAACTTGTATCTCTTTCAACATGACCAACTATTTTAGCACACCTCTCATACGAGACAACCAAAATTCCTTTGACTCCTTCCCTTCAAAACTTTAATACCTGAACTATTCATAAAAAATGTCGATACTTTGTTCAACACAAGCAATATCAAATAT
>JAGLRY010000338.1 GCA_023135995.1 Candidatus Aminicenantota bacterium
ATGAGCCCGACGAGCTACTTGTGACCAAATTGTGACCATCCGAGGTATACTTCCATATACCGAGGTATACGTTCAAATACCTACAGATAATCTGCTAAATTGTTGATAAGATTGACTATTATGCGTATTCCGATGAATCTCGCCACTGATTCCGGAGCAAACTCGCCACCTGTCGGAGCGAAGCGACGCTGGGGTTTCATTATATCTCCTTGTGGCTATCATGAGTCAAGATTGTTACACGTTTTCTCATAGATTCTCCTTTCAGTTCAAGTCTATAGGCATTATGAACAACTCTGTCCATGATCGCATCGGCAAGCGTAGGACTTGCCATTCTTTCGTGCCAATCGGCCACAGGGACCTGGGTAGTCAGTATGGTTGAGCTCAGTTTATAGCGATCATCGATTATCTCCAGGATGTCGTTTGTTTGAGACTTTGAGAGCGGAGTTCTCAACCAATCATCTATGATGAGAAGATGAGCTTTTGCCAGGGAGTTTAGTAACTTTGGATAGGACCCATCGGCTTGAGAGAGGGTCACTTTTTGCAGGAGACGGGACATCTGAAAATAGCGGACAGAGAAGTGATTCCGACAGGCCGCAGTGCCTAAGGCGCAGGCTAAATAGGTCTTCCCAGCTCCTGTAGGGCCTGTGATGATGACATTCAGTTTTTGACGGATCCAGTCTTCTTGGGCAAGATAGAGAACCTGGCTTCTATCCAGTCCTCGTTTTGTGGAGAGTTCCAGATCTTCCATCACCGCCGCTTCTCTGAAACGAGCGACCTGGAGGCGGCGTTTGAGTCCTCTATCCTGCCGCAAGTTCCATTCCCGATCCAGGAGCAGCCCCAAGCGTTCTTCGAAAGAGAGTTCTTTATATTGCGGGTTTTCTATCTGCTCCCGTAGGCCTTCCAGCATGCCCCAGAACTTCATTGAGGTGAGTTTGTTCATGAGAGGCTCTCTAAGCATCGTTATCTCCTCGTTGATTTGCCTTGTGCGATAATCCTTTTTCCCTTCTCATGCTTAAAGGCATCCAGTGACGAAAAACAAGGCCCGCAGATGCCCTACAAGCGACGATCTTTTCTCTCATCATCTCTAAGCACTCACGAGTAGTATTTGGTCCCACGGATATTGACATGGGTTTTCGGAGTGACTGTGATCGGTTCTTCCAGTGTGACTTTATCCAGTCCTGCGTCCAGGATGTTTTTAACGCCTTTATAGGAATGAAGTCCAAAGGAAAGAGCTCGATGACAAGCAGCTTCCAGACGTTCTTTTCCATAACGTGATTCCAGACGCAAAAGACCAAGGGAAGAGCGATAGCCCTGTTCAGGATGCCGGCGGGAAGAGAGGAGCGCTTTCACCATCTGGGCGGTAGCCGACCCACTTTTCTCTGCCCAGCGAATAAAACGCTCTGGGTTCCATTCGGCGTATTTACGGTGAGCCTCCGGCATATGCTCAGGGAGTGTGGAGTGTTGACCTCTTGTGTCATCCCTTTTATGGGAGGCAACCCTTTTTCCTTTCAAAAAAACCTCAACAACATTTTCCGTAGCCCTAATATCGACGTTCTTGTGGATAAACTGATAGGGAACGCTGTAGTAATGACCACCATATTCGACATGATAATCGATAGAGACTTTGGCCCGTTTCCACTCAGCCAGCTCATACACTCTTTCAGGTAAGGGCTTCAGAGCCGGCTTATCCAGCTCTTCAAACAGCTTGCGACGGCTTTTCCCTAAATGGCGCATCTCTCTGCTATTGAGAGCCTCGAGTTTCTCTCTTATCGCCTGGTTAATCTCCTCTATAGAGAAGAACTGCCTTTTCCGCAAAGGAGCTATAACCCAGTACTCCACCACCTGCACTCCTGTTTCCACCTTGGCTTTATCTCTGGGATGTCGGACTCTGGTAGGAATAACTGCCGTAGCGTAATGTTCGGCCATATCCTGATAGGTGGGATTTAGATCCGGCTCATAGCGGCAGGGAGAAGTGACTGCTGTTTTCGTATTGTCAGGGACCAGGATCTCCGTCACACCACCAATAAACTCAAACGCCCGCACATGGCCTCCAATCCACGATTTCATGGCCTGGGACTCCTGGGCCTCGGCATAGGTATAGCTGCTGGCTCCAAGAGTCGCTACAAACACAGAGGCTTCATGCCTCTCTCCGGTCTCCCGGCAAAAATAGGCAATACTAAGACCCGCATAATCGACAAAGAGCTTCTCACCGGCCTTGTATGTTAGACGCATCACAGGATCCAGTTTCTTGGCCCAGCGATTGTAGAGCTCGCAAAACTGGGAATAGCCGTAAGGCTTAGATTCACCCGCTGTGTATTCTTCCCATAAAAGCAGACGTGTGACCCCTTTCCTTCGCAGCTCCTGATGGATCTCAGGCCAATCGGGAAGTGTCCGCTTCCCTCCAAGATCAATCTCCACGGGATAAAGCTGCCGTTCCAGGTCCTCCTCCGAAAGCCCCTCCGGCAAAGGCCAGCTCAAACCCGCTTCCGATGCCCTGCACAGATAGTCCCTTACAGTATCTTTGCTTACAGAACAGGCCCGGGCTATAGCTCGATAGGAAAGCTTTGCCTCATGTCTCAGACGTAGGATCTCTTTGGCTTTAAGCATGGATAACCTCTTTTGTGCCATCTTCTCCTCCTAATTAGGCTAGAAGGAATATGATGGCTCACAACATTAAAGTTATCCAGCGTCGCTTCAGTCACCTTGAATTCCGGAACCCGGGAAAAAGTGGCTACTTTCAATCGGAATCGGTGTCTGCTTTGCTCCGGAATCAGTGGCTGCTTTGAATCGGAATCAGTGTCTACTTT
>JAGLRY010000339.1 GCA_023135995.1 Candidatus Aminicenantota bacterium
GATTTTTCGGGCTTCTGAAGTTTGGCCGCGTTGCGTGAGGAGTAAGCCGGTCACAGTGCCCGCAGCATCCTTCACGAACTGGATCTGGATGTAGGGATCGATCGAGAAAAAGGTGCTCTGGCTTTCGACAAAAAACTTCGTCGGTGCTTGTCCTGTGGGTTGGATCACCACGTAATAATCCTCATGGGTCACAGTGAGGACGTAGTCCGGACTGACTTCATACGTCCCGACATACTGGGCATAAACAGAGGGATCGAGTCGGTAGTATGTTTTGATCTCAGGAATAAAATGCGGCCATTTGTAGGCATCAGAGATACTCCGAAGGATCTCATCAATCAGATATGCCCCGTTATCGGAGTTCGCCATGATGACCACCCCCTGACCGCGGGAGGGATAAGCCACCATACAGCACTCGTATCCTTCAGTGCTACCCCTCTGAGAAAAGTAAAGGTTCTCCCCAGCATCAAATATTTCAAATCCAAGCCCCTGATTCCCCAACTGTGGAGTCAGCATCATTCGTGCAGATTCAGGGGAAACGACGGTTTGAGATTGGCCAAGGGCTGATTTCATGACATCAATGACAAAAAGGCAAAGGTCAGACGATGTCGACCACAATCCTGAGGCTGCGGATACAGGATAATAGAACCAGCCTTCTTTCACAGGGTCTCCCTGGCGTGTATGACCGGCGACAGCCTTTGTTCGCATGATATCAGGCAGGGGGATCTCAAACGTGCTTTGATTCATCTGCAAAGGCTGGAGGACGGTTTCTGTCAAGATCTGATGAAAGGATTTCCCTTCTATATCCTCAAGAAGCTGATGCAGGACCGCATAACCCAATTCTGAATACTGAACTTCTGTTCCCGGCTCTTTGTAAACATAGATTCCCGGCGAATCGGAAGGTTTTTGGCCCTGGAGGACATCCAGGACTGTGGGCATGGTCTTTCCAAAAGGGTAGCCTGCAAGCTTGAGGGAAATCAATCCTGCGCAGTGACTCATAAGGTGCCGAGGTGTGGCTTTTGTCTCTCTTGTGACACTGCTCGCAGAGATCTTCCAGGATTTCAGATGCGTGTTCGCATCCACATCCAAGTTGATCTTTCCCTGTTCCACAAGATGAAGAATGCCCCATACGGCCACAGACTGGCTGATCGATGCAGCCTGGAAGAGCAGATCAGGAGTGATAGGCAAATCAGTCCCAACCCTCTCTACTCCATATCCACGGGCCCATTCAACAGCATATTTGTCGATGACAGCAATACTGACTCCGGGTACTCTATAGAACGCCATCCGCTCAGAAAGCTTCATTCTTTCAGGGTCTTCCCCTTTGAAAACAACGGTACGCAATAATCCATTCTCAACAGAGTCGATCCTTTTTCGGGTGAGAGACTCCTCTGTCTCACAATTTGTGAAAGCGAAGATCAACGCCAGACAAAGACCACAACATACGTAAGACAATTTTTTCATTCTCTTCTCCCTTCAATCCTTATACCAAACACTCATTTCTCTGTCAAAATTTGCGTTGTAAGCATCTCCAAAACCGTGATGGCATGAATTCACATTGCGTTATTGAGTGTTCCAATTGTGTGGTGGAGAAAACCGTGCGGTTACCGTTCAACCTTATTAAGATTCTTAGAGATACACATCTAGTGTATGAATTGAAGCAGATTAAGAAATTGGCTGAAGCGACTTGTTGACACTCTTTGAATCGCAAATCATTATTCTTTCAACCCCCCCTAGCCTCTCCCTCGCCTCTTCCACCTCAACAATGCCAGGATCAGCATCCTTCCAGAGAGAAAGGAGAAATGCCTGAATACCAAGAAAAAGCTATTGTTCGAATCATTTGACGACATATAATCATTCACCCTGGTTAAATGAGAATGGAAAATGGCATATTCTTTGCGGTATGAGTGCCAAATAATATATTGTGTATTGAAATATGATAGTATTAATAAGGTGCATAACAAGGTAATTAATCCGACCGAAGGGGCATGTTTCAAACCCGATTTTCCGTGCCTCGCAGACAGTAAATTAAAATCCTAATGTTCAGGTACACCGAACCTTCGGCGGATTATCACCAACGTTAGTTTGCTAAAAATGATCAAGCCTTAGCCTGTAGGAGACAGCTCATAGAGTTAAATGATGCAATATTCAAAACTTCAAGAAAAAGATATTCTGGAGATTTCGAGAAAGTACAACCTGACACAAATTGGTTATGAGTCAATTGAAGAAAGTAGGGGGAATACAAACTATTTGGTGAGAACAGCACAAAATCAATATGTTCTCACAATTTTCGAGACCGAACATATCCGTGCTCTAAATTTGAGTAGACTGTTGTACTTTTTAGAAGAACTTGATTTCCCGACCACGCGCGTACAAAAATTAGCAAATGGAGATATGATAACAAGCTATCAAGGAAAACCGGTTTTGTTAAAGCCATATATAGTCGGGCAAGTAGTAGAGAATATGGATGAAAATATGGTTAGCCAAGTGGGAGCGGCAATGGCCAGCCTTCACGAGATACCAAATCCTCATTATTTGCCTGGCCAACACGCGTACGGTTTGGAAACCTTTCCACGTGTCATGGGCAAAGGTATCAATTTAGAGTATGAGAATTGGTTGGCACAAAGATATGATTTTCTCATGCAAACTATACCATCAGGATTACCGCGTGGGTTGATTCATGGGGATGTGTTTTACGACAATGTATTGTTTGATGGAAAAAAATTCAAAGCAATAATCGATTTTGAAGAAGCGTGTCAGTATTACAAAGTATTTGACTTGGGAATGGCAGTTGTGGGTTTATGTACAGAAGAATCGAAAGTAAGGTTGCCGAAAGTACGATCACTGGTAAATGGATATCAAAAAATCAGAGTGTTAGAAAGGGCGGAGAAAGAAATCCTGCAATTATTTGTTGGATATGCTGCGATTGCGACTTCTTCATGGAGGTTTTGGAAGTACAATATTGATACACCCATTGCTGAGTTGTCGGATAAACATTGGGAAATGGTCAATATTGCGAAAGATGCCAGCGCAATACCAAATGAAAAATTTATGAATGCGGTATTCTCATGAATAACAAGATCAAACTAACCCCACTTCCACCTGACCAGGCTTTGCCCGGATGGTGCATTATAGGAGGGAGTACAGACTTCATCCCATGTGCCAAATACGGGACAAATTGTGCTTACAAATGCCTACAAATGCTTAACGGTGCTAACATTTAAATGTCTCTTTGCCCCTGGCAAAGCTGGCACCCCTGGCCAGACTC
>JAGLRY010000034.1 GCA_023135995.1 Candidatus Aminicenantota bacterium
TACGATCAGCTATACCTTCACTTCACGATAACTGGATTGGGGGGAAGTTTTATGGAACAGGGTGTGCCTCACCCAGCGGTTGCTCTTTCGCAGTTGGACGACCTGATCACGATTGTAGGGACACCGCAAAGAGTATCCATTCGATTCGACCCGATTATCTACTGGCAAGAGGGGAAGAAAGAGAGGACGAACCTCCACTATTTCGAGGAACTTGCGCCCATCCTCCAGGCCAAATGTGTTCAGGATGTCCGTTTCAGTTTCACTCAGTGGTACAACAAGGCTAAAAAGAGAGCCGCCAAAAAGAACTTCGTCTATATGGATCCGCCTCTCGAGCAGAAAGCCAAGGATGCGAGGTTTTTACACCAGGTCGCAGAGAATTATGGGCTCGATCTTCACGTCTGTAGCCAGACATCTATCAGTGTGGCCTCTGATATTGCGCCTTCCTCCTGCATCGATGGGGCTCTCCTTCAGGATCTCCATCCGGAGCAAGCACCTGTCTCAGCTAAGAAAGACAGGACACAGCGGAAAGAATGTCTCTGCACCGAGTCTGTGGATATTGGGAGCTACACACAATTCTGCCCGCACTGTTGTCTTTACTGCTACGCCAACCCAAAACTTTAGTCTGAATTATTCATAAAAGCTGCTGACAAATTTATATTAAAAGAAAATTCAATATTTTATTGTCAGCATCTTTTACCCTTCGGGCGAGCTGATCTCACTACAAAGCCTTCGTTGCAGCCCATTCGCGGTAGTTCACTACAGCTTCATGGGCTACTGCCTCGCCTTTGTAGCGACCTCAGCTCGTGAATAATTCAGGTTAGCCTGAATAATCCAGGTTAGGGGGGAGTTGATAAGGTTTTTTGTTAAATTCCTAAGCCCAGCCTTTCCGCCAGTGCAGCCGGCAGGTCGGCCTCAAGGATCTTTCTCTGGGCTTCTCCGATGTTGTACTCGATCCGGTACAATTTGATCTTCTTCTGTTTGCTGTCGTAGATGGCACAGGAAGCCCGTGTGTTCCTATCTCGCGGCTGTCCCACTGACCCGGGATTGATCAGGTATCTGATGTCCTTTTCGATCTTGATCTCGCTCGAGTCTCCTGTTATGAACGTTCCCTCAACGAAATGGTCTTTTTCTGTGTAGAGGAAGGGAAAATGAGTGTGTCCAAAGAAGCATATCTGGGTTTTAATGTGGAGGAAGGCTTCTGCGGCATCGAATTCACCGAAAATGTAATGGTCTTCATCAAATGGAGCTCCGTGACAGATGGTGATATCCTTGTTGACGATTCGGGGGCCTTGTTTGAGGCGTTTGAGGTAGCTCAAGTTGTTTTTCTTGAGATTCTGCTGGGTCCAGTGGATGGCCGAAGCGGCAATGGGGTTGAATGTTTTGACATTGTCGATCTCAGAGACTGCTTTATCGTGGTTTCCCCTGATGATGGAGATAGGCTTGAGGAGCTGGATCTTTTGGATGATTTCATTCGGAGAGGCGCCGTATCCGACCATATCCCCGAGAAACAAGAAATGATCGATCTTTCGTCTCCGGGCAAATTTCAATACTGCGAGAAAGGCTTCTAAGTTACCGTGAATGTCTGTGAATATGAAATACTTCATTTTATCTCAACATGTCCTTTTCAATTGTTTATACATCCCGTGGGCTCCGTATGAGCTTCTCACGAGCGGGCCTGATTCCACTTCGGAAAAACCGCATTTCAGTGCGATTTTTTTTAACTCTACAAATTCTTCAGGAGTGTAATACTTTCTTGTGGGGGGGTTGAATCTCGAGGGTTGGAGATATTGTCCGATGGTTAATAGATCACAGGACACGGCTTTCAAGTCGGCGAAT
>JAGLRY010000340.1 GCA_023135995.1 Candidatus Aminicenantota bacterium
CCGCTGGAAGCGATAACGCAAACAACCCGGTTCTTTGCTGAGCTCTTTGATCAAGCCCTCCATGGCTTGGGCGAATTCTAGTTCCTTGGATGGGAATGGCCTCAGTATGATTGTCATCTTTATCATTCCATGTACTCGCAAAATTGATGTTTGTGTTCTTCCAGACTGGCTATATACAAATTATGTGCCAAAACGAACGATGGGTTTTAAAGAAGATATAACTTATTGATAATTAGAGAATTACGAATTCAATCCGTTCAAGGTCACAATGAAGGGTGAGATTTTATTGTACGACATATCGTATCCCTCACGATATATCGTATTTTAAGATTGGATTTTAGGACTTACTGATCCCAAGTTTTTCCATGCGTGAACGAAGGGTGTTGGAATGCATGCCCAGTATTTCAGCCGCACCGCCAGCACCGGCGATTTTCCAGCTGGTTCTCTCTAAAATATTCATAATATAGTCGCGTTCAATCTCCTCTAATGTCTTGTTCGCTTCCATTAACTCAGTAGACACTGGAGGTAATTCAACCTTGAGTTCGGTCCCCCGAGAAGTAATGACAGCCCGTTCAATGATGTTCTCCAACTCTCTTATATTTCCGGGCCAGGAATAATTTTGCATATCCTCCATTGCCTTGCGCGAAATTTCATGAATTTCTTTACCCAGTTTACGGCAATACTTCTCAACAAAATGATTTACCAAAGGTGGGATGTCGTCTTTGCGCTCCCGAAGCGGCAGGACAGTGATGGGGAAGATATTAAGTCGATAATAAAGATCCTGTCGGAAACGTCCTTTTTTTATTTCATCTTCCAAATCCCGATTGGTCATCGCAATCACCCGGGCATCTACTTTGATTGTCTTTGAGCTGCCCAATCGTTCGAACTCGCCATTCTGAATGACCCTCAGGAGTTTTGCTTGCAACTCCGGCGGAAGTTCGCCAATCTCGTCCAAGACAATGGTGGCTCCATCCGCTATTTCAAAGCGGCCGATACGTTGTGTAATAGCACCAGAGAAAGCTCCTTTCTCATGGCCGAACAACTCACTTTCGATCAAGTTCGAAGGCAGGGTAGCGCAGTTTACTATTAATAGTGGTCTCTCTTTTCGTGGACTGGCGCTATGAATTGCCCGTGCAATCAATTCTTTTCCCGTTCCAGTTTCTCCTAAAATGAGGACCGTCGTATCTGTGGGGGCGATCTCCTCAACCCGGTGTAGTATGTACTGCAACTCATTGCTTTGACCTATGATTTCTTCAAACCTGTATTCACGTTTAATTTCTTCCTGCAAATAGATGTTTTCCTGCTCCAAATGATCCTTCAACCGCCTGATTTCGTCATAGCTCTCGTGGAGTTCGACCTCAGCTTCTCTTCGGCGCATGGCACTGAGTATAACCTCTCCGATTGCTCTGGAATGCTCGATAATATCCTCAGGCCATACGTGTTCCGACTGAACCTTATCCATAGCGAAAACATCAACTCCGGTACTATCAGATTCTAAGGGGACGCCGACACCGGCCTTGGTTCCAAAGAATTTCAGGATTTTGCGCATTTCCGGCCATTGTGGGCTATCTTCGTATTTGCTAAATACAACTGGCTCCCCCCGAGAGTAATGAGCGGCAAGGTTGGGATATTTCAATTTATGAATTTCGGGCATTTCCTCCGGGGGAGCAATGCTCTCAGAACGCCACATGTTCCTGATCTTCACAACATCTCCCTGTAGAGATAGCCGGTAAAGCCTGACTGTATCCACCTCAAAATATCTGCCTATCTCCGCAAGAGCATCGTGTATGGCTTGTTCAAATTCAACTCCGGATAAACCGATGAATTTTGTGGAAATGCTGGAGACGAGCTCTTGGAACCGCAGACGTTCTTCAAGAGCTTCCTCTTTTTTTTTCATGAGGCAACTGTTTTGCTGATTGGATTTCTTGCTTATGCCTTCTCTCCTCTATTAAAGGCCTGGTATTGTTTTATCACTTGGAAATATAGAGGTCAATATAAAATTGATTGCAAAAAAATTGTCTAATGGACTTCTGTCTAATGGAAGAATTGAGGGATTCATGCGTGTATAAACAGCATGTAATATCCATAGCAGACCTCTCCCCGTGTGCCACTGGTGTGATAGAAAATGTTGAAAATCGTTGAAAATATGGTATCAGGGTTGAAAGGAGGATTGAGGGAACTATTTCATTTTGGCTGAAATCCGATGCGGTCAAAGGGATTGACCACGCTTGTTGTGATATTGCGCAAGTGAGAATTGATTCGCTTGAGCCAACGAGTATACAGGACCAAGGCAGCGGCATCACCAGGCTTGATATGCTCATCTTTTTCCTTGACCACATCCGTTACGATCTCATCACAAGCATTATTAACCCAAGCATATTTCTCTAATAGTTCAAGAGCAATATTTGCATCCGCCTCTTCGAAACATTTCTTAGTCTGAATAAAGTTGTCCTCCAATCCTTCTTCGATGCGGGAGATTCTTTCCTCGAATTCTCCTCCATGTAGCTTGCCGGGATGATCAAGAGCAAGCTCAACCATATTCTTGGCATAATCTCCGATGCGCTCTATGTCGATGATGATGCTGATCAAAACCAATCCCGAGGGTAAATCCACAGGTCCTATAACAACCAAGTGATTTACAACCATTCGTCGGACCTCACGCTCGTAGCTGTTGACCTTTTTATCCGTCTCTTTTATCCCCAGGTCAATCTCACTATCTTCCCTCTGCCGCAGGGATTCCTTCGCTTCTGTAAACATTGCCTGGGTAATATCCAGCATCTCAAAAGACCGCTGATAAGCGCGGTTCATCAATGTATCCTTCTTAAAGATCATAAGCCATTTTTTAAACATGTAAATCTCTCCTCATCTCAAAATAAAAATCAATAATATCGGTACGAGAAAAAAGACGACAAATATATATAGAATGGGTATGACTTTCTTTCTCATGGCGACTCCTGCAAATTTTTCAGCCAAGGTTATTGGAACAAACTTGAATGGCCACCAGACGACAATGCCTGACAAATTAAACAATAGATGTGAAAAAGCCACTGTGACCGCTGCCAGATTCCCCGTCACCAAAGCAGCCAGGATGGCTGTGACCGTGGTCCCAATGTTAGCTCCCAAAGTATAAGGGAAAATTTGCACTAAGGTCAAGATTCCAGCTCCCGCCAATGGAACGGCCAAAGAGGTCGTTATCGAGCTGCTCTGAACCATAGCTGTTAACACCAAACCCACAAGAAAGGCCCTCAAGGCGTTCTTAAACAGATAGCGGTCAAACCATCCCTCAGCCTTTTCAACGACTAAAATCTTTAAAGATTTCACCATCCTTGTGAGGGCCACAAGTAAAAGGATGAGCGACAGCGCAAAAAGAATCCAGGGATAATCTCCGATCAAT
>JAGLRY010000341.1 GCA_023135995.1 Candidatus Aminicenantota bacterium
TACAGCACCCATATCCGGTCTCATGATGATCGCAGTAGCCAGGAAGGAGGCGCTCATCAAGAAGACCAGCACGATCAGAAACCGTTCTACCAGGCGGTATTTTTGTTGGCCGAGAAGTAAAACAGCGGCTATGGAGATGAACACGACCCAGATTTTCTGAGGTATTCCGGTGATCATCTCGAGGCCCAGGGAACCGCCGATGATGTTTCCGGCTTCATAGGCCGCACAACCGATAGTGATGGAGCAGAGAGTCAGGAAGATAAAGAGTCCTTGCGTCCACCGGTTTTGTGGAAATTCGCGCAGAGATTGGCCCAGATCTTTGCCGGTAGCAAGGCTCAATCTTCCTGTCATCTCCTGGAGGATAAGTGTTGCGACAACAGCAAACAGCAGAGAAAATATGAGCGCATATCCGAAATTTGCTCCCGCAAGCGTGCAGGTGGTTACAGTTCCAGGGCCGATAAAAGCTGCGGCCACGAGAAAGCCAGGTCCGAAGGACAATTTTTTATGTGTTTTGACCATAACCACCGCCGCCTGGAGTCTCGATCAAGAGTATGTCCCCCGGTTTCGCTTTGATATTGGCTTTGGATTTCAATCGGGTTTTTGTTTTCCTTCTAATTAGAATATTTTTTCCTTTTTTCCCCTGACTTCCACCCTGGAGCCCGTAAGGAGAGAACCTTCGTCTTTCTGACATGATGGTAATTTGAGTGGGGACAGTGAATTCATACTCACGGATAATTCCGTCACCGCCTCTGTGTCTGCCTTGCCCTCCAGATCTCTGTCGAAAAGCGTACCTGCGGATGAGGATGGGCAAATAGTTTTCCAGAGCCTCCAGCGGTGTGTTGAGAGAATTTGTCATATGAGTGTGTACGCCGTCGAGTCCTGGCGTGGTTGCGCTCGCTCCCATTCCACCACCGATAGTCTCATAGTAAGCGAACGGTTCATTCCTTTGTGGGTCAAACCCTCCAAAAGCCACATTGTTCATCGTTCCGGAGCTTGCTGCAGGGATGCGTTCCGGTACCGCTTGAGCCAGACAACCGAGGAGGACATCTACGATCCTCTGTGAAGTTTCCACGTTACCTCCAGCTGTGGCAGCAGGGGAATTTGCGTTCACGACAGACCCTTGTGGAGCCTTGATGGTCAGTGGCCTAAAGAGGCCGGTGTTGAAAGGAATATCCTCCTCGATCAGAGATCGGAACACATACAGAACGGCAGAAGTGGTGACAGCGAGGTTTGCATTGATCCCTCCCTCAACCTGAGGAGATGAGCCCCCGAAATCGACGATGGCTTCATCCTTTGCGATCGTTAAAAGGATACTGATCTTAACTGGGTTCGGGCGGATTCCGTCATCATCCATAAAATCCTCAAACATATAAGAGCCATCAGGGATCTGCTCCAACGTATCTCGCAAGATCTTTTCAGTGTAGTCTTGAATGTAAGAGCCGTACCTAAGGACTTTGCGCAGACCGTGTTTTTGGATGACCTCTTTGAGTCTCTGTAATCCCTTGTTGTTGGCAGCCACTTGAGCGAGCAGATCTCCTTCCCGTTCCTCGGGTGTTCGGACATTTGCAAGAATCAGATGGAGGAGATCCGACTTCAACTTCCCCTTTTCTATCAATTTCAAAGGGGGGATGATCAATCCTTCTTGATAGATCTCCGAAGCCAGCGGCATAGATCCTGGAGTCATTCCTCCGATATCAGAATGATGGGCCCTGTTGGCGACAAAAAAGCTCAATTTTCCGCCCACGAAAAGGGGTGAAATGCACGTGATATCGGGCAGATGGGTTCCACCTCTGTATGGATCGTTCAAAATGACTAGATCGCCCTCATGGAAGTCTAAAGACTGGACTGATGCTTGAACGGAAAGAGACATGGCGCCAAGATGGACGGGAATGTGAGAGCCCTGGGCAAAGGTTTCTCCTTTATGGTTGAACAGAGAACATGAGAAATCTTTTCTCTCCTTGATGTTGGGGGAGAGGGCTGTCCGTCCCAATACAGCTCCCATTTCTTCAGAAATAGAGATGAATATGTTCTTAAAAAGCTCCAGCTCGATAGGGTCGAATTTATCCATTCTCTGAACCTTTTGGTGCAATGATCAAATTTAAAAACGCGTCCACTTTGAGCGTGTGAAATGGAGGGAGGAATGTTGTCGATTCGTAATCGAGAACAAGCGCAGGCCCATGGATCACGTTTCCCGGGGCCAGGGCCAACCGGTCAAAAACAGGTGCTGTGTATTTTTGACCATGAAAGAACAATTCCTGTTTCTTCATAGAAGCTTTTTGAGGGTCCAAGCCTCCTAGAGGAAACTTTTTGAGTTTTATCTTTTTCGATGGACCAACAATCTTTAAGCGGATGTTGACAATCTCCACAGTTCTGTCCGGGTGATGGTAGGAATAGAGTTTTTGGTGAGCCCTGTGAAATTTGGAAATATATGCGGATTTATCGATATCAACTTTGGATGTTGGAATCGTGATCTCGTAGGATTGGCCCGAATACCTGAGGTCCAGGGCCAGACTAGTGGTGAGATCCTTTTCGGCAAATCCCTCCTTTCTCATGTCAAGGATGCCTTTTCGTTCGAGGGCTTGAAAAAGCCGTTTGATCTCGGATGTTTTGACTTCAACTGTGGGTCTAAGCACAGATGCCGAATAGTCTTTTATTGAGTCTGCGAGGAGTAAACCTATGGCGGAGAGAACACCAGCATTTTTCGGGATAATGACTTTTTTCATACTCAATTGGTTTGCGATCTCAACGGAGTGCATTCCTCCCGCACCCCCGAAGGAGAAGAGAGCAAAATTCCTGGGGTCGAATCCTCGTTCTATGGAGATCACACGGATCGCTTTTTCCATGTTGGCATTGGCGATGGTGATGATCCCCTCTGCTGTTTCCCTGAGAGATTTCTTCATCTTCGTTGCGAGATCTGTGATAGCGGATCGGCTTTTTTTTGGAAATATTTTCATTTGTCCACCCAGGAAAAAATCAGGGACTAAACGTCCAAGTACGAGATTGGCATCGGTGACAGTCGGAACTTGTCCTTTCCCATAACAAGCGGGACCGGGGTCCGCTCCGGCGCTTTGAGGCCCCACGCGCAGAACACCGCCTTCATCGAGATAGGCGAGGGATCCTCCTCCAGCTCCCACAGAGTGAATATCGATCATGGGTAAACGAATGGGAAATTCGCCGATCTTGCTCTCTGTTGTTCTGTTGATCTTTCCCTCGATGAGTGATACATCCGAAGATGTCCCCCCCATGTCGAATGTGATCACATTCTGGAATCCTGCGGATTTTCCCAGATAATGAGCGGCAACAACTCCACCTGCCGGACCTGAAAAGGCTGTGCGGAGCGGTTCCTGTTTTGCCGTGGATGGGAGGATATAACCCTCATTTGATTGCATGATCCGGAGCTTGGCACCTTTCAATCGGATTTCCAACTCTGTCAGATACTGGCTCATGACAGGCATAAGATACGCATTGACTGTTGTCACCAAGGTTCTCTCATATTCCCTGTATTCAGGGAGGATTTGACTCGATATCGAGGTCATAAGTTTGGATCTTTTCAAGACTTTCGCGATGATCTTTTCATGGGCGGGATTGACATAGGAATGGATCAGGCTCACTGCTACGGCGTCTATCTTTAGTTTTTTTATCTTTTCGCAAATGTTCTCCAGCTCATGGAGGGATAACTCCTTTTCTACGTTTCCATCTGCAAGCATTCTTTCCTCGACACCAAAACAGTGTTTTCGTGGCAGGAGAGGAGTTCTTTTTTCACAAGTGAGGCTATAGAGGTGGCGTCTTGTCTGGCGTCCTATGAATAGGACATCTTCAAAGCCATGAGTCGTGATGAGAGCGATCCGGCCACCCTTATTCTCTAGAAGGGAGTTTGTCGCGACAGTAGTACCGTGGATGATCGAGGGAGATGGCTTGCTTTTTAAAAAGGGACTGACGCCTTCAAGGATAGCAAGAGAAGGATTATCGGGAGTGGAAGGGATCTTTTTTATTTCAACAGCGCCGTTTCTCTCTATATAAAAATCTGTAAAAGTACCCCCAGTGTCGACGCCGATACGTACTGTGTTCTTCATCAGACAATATTTATCTTCAACCTCAGATCAATGTCAAGCTCATTAACAATGATCAGCCTGAGAATTCTGGAAGACATTTAAAGGAGGATGAGTAGGGTCAAATTTATTTGCATGTGGCGCATGACGTGGCAGAACAGGACTCGCAGTTTGCAGAGGAAGACTTCACTCGGCTGCTTCCACCACCTATCCCGAAAGCGGAGATAAGCTTGTGGATATCCTTGCTCCCACATTCCACACAGACGACGTTCTTTTCACCTCCGATAGAAGTGAGTGTTTCGAAGCAGCTTCCGCATGCGTCACAAGCAAATTCATAAATCGGCATGAGAGTCACATGTGCTATAGGATGGCGATCGCCTCTATTTCGACTTTAACGTCCTTGGGCAATCGGGCCACTTGGACGGCTGCCCGGGCAGGGTAGGGGGCATTGAAATATTCGCCATAGATGGCGTTCACTGCCCCATAATCATCCATATCTTCCAGGAATACTGTACATTTGACGACTTTGTCCATCGAGCTGCCCGATGCTTCGATAACAGCTTTGAGATTGGTGAGAACAAGATGTGATTGTTCTTCGACGGGTCCGGTGTTCAGCTCTCCTGTCGCAGGGTCAAGAGGGATTTGGCCAGAAGCAAACACAAATCCATTGGCAATGATCCCCTGCGAATAAGGACCTATCGCTTTAGGGGCATTTTCCGTATTGATTTCTTGTTTCATGGTGTCACTCCTTTTACTTTCCTTGCATGAAAATAGGCTGGGGCCTATAACGGCCATACAGCCGAGACTGATAATTGCCTCCCGTCTTTTCATGTGATCTCCTTAACCTGAACTATTTATAAAAAAAGTCGATGCCTTTTTTACGTTAACAATGTCAGAAATTTATCCTGACATTGTTGAAAAAACTTTTCAAGAAGAATCTTTTTATATTCATCGACGTTTTTTACCCTTCGGGCGAACCGATATTACTGCATCGTTAATTATGGTTTGGAAGAGTACATGGAAAAATTGCCTAATCCGTGATGACATGAACACTTTATAGCGCTATTAAGTGATTAGATTGTGTGGTGGAGAAAACCGTTGTCTAAAGAGGGAAAAAAGCCAAGAGTCGTTTCGCACGATTAGAAACTATCTTACAAGCGACAAACTTTCAGACGTGTTGTTCTCTGTAAGGAACTTCCATCTCTGAGGAAATGTGTTTGAGATGGAGGTGCGTCACCTCGTCTTTACAGCATTCGCATACAATCCTGCCATCTTTGAGGACTTTACAGGGCATAATTCCTATACATTTATCGCACTGGCAGAAGATCTGTTTATTCATTCTGTCCCTCCAATCTGAGTGAACAGCCAATTATTTGAAAGGAGATTTCGTTTTATTTATTGCAAGGTTCATGCCAGTCTGTTTAGAATTGTTTTCAGGGAGAAGTTCAGAATATTTACAAATAGGGGTGTTCGATTATTAAACAGCGTTCAATATCAGAACACATCAAGTCTCCGCTATGTTATATCCGATCCTCTGTCACTTATTAAACTCAAGAGTATTTAGCGAAGTCATAGGGCTATGGAGTTATGGTGTGGCGGCCTCAAGCATATCCAGATATTTTTTTCCTTCGGCAAAGGGATTGAGAGATTTTTTTATGGAGATGTTCTTGTTCTTCAGCAAGTCTATCGTGCCCTTCCTGTTTTTTGGTGAGATCACTTCGACGATGGGGCGGAAGATGTCTCGTTCATTCGCTTCTCTGACGAAAGCTATGCTGCGATTGCTGAGTGACACTATTGTTCCGATGGGCCATACACCTATGATCTTGAAAAATTTAGCCAAGAGTTTCGGATCGAAGAGTTTCCCTTTTTCTTTTATCATGATGTCATAAATTTCGTTCGGGGGATAGTCCTTTTTGTATGTCCTTCTCTGCGTGAGTGCATCATAGACATCACAGAGCGATACGATATAGGAGGCGAGATGCGGTGTGTGTGGGAAATCCACTTTCGGGTAGCCTTTCAGGTCATATCTCATATGATGCTCGAATGAGACAACTATGGGTAATATTCCCAACTTGTCGATGTATCTTGACAAAATTTTCGTGCCCAAGATCGAGTGATCCTGAATTTTGAGGAACTCATCCTCAGCCAGTTTTGATTTCTTTTTTAGGATCCGGAGGGATATGGATATCTTACCGATGTCATGGAAAAGAGCCGCGATCCCAAGGTCCAAAACATCATCCTTTGAGAATTCCAATTTTGACGCGATGTACATGGAGAGGATCGATACGTTTAGAAGATGGACAAATGTCGCCAGGTCTTTTTTCTTGATGGAGATCAGGTTTAAAAGCTCCTGATGGCGTCCCATGAAATTTTCCATCACGTTGAGGATGTTAAACCGCAGGTCTAGGTAATCGATATCTTCTTCGTTCAAAAGTTTATCGAAAGATTGAGAGACGGTCTTCAGAGAATTTTCATACTGTTTGATCCGTTCAACAGAGATTTTTGATTTTTCTTTCTGGTCGGATGCCAGTGTTTTGATCTTTCCTGCGCGGATGTTCTTGACCCCCTGTGCAGATAGATACTCATGGGGGTCTTTGGGGAGATCAGTCTTGGGAGTGATGAGAAATGCGATGAATTTTTCCAGCTCGTTCTTGTTGAGGGACTGGTTGAAGTAGATCCGCTCGATGCCTCTTTCTTGCAGGTAGAGCACTAAGGATTTTAGCTTCTGGCTCAAATCAAAAAAAATCTCGTCTTCCCATGCCAATTCATCCTCGACAATACCGATCACTAACTCTTTTTTCTCTTTCAGTACCTCTTGAAGGCTGTTATGGGCCTGTTCTATGAATTCAAAATATTTTGGATGCTCCGACGAATAAATCTTTCCTGTCTGAATTGCGGAAAGCAGGTGGATGAGAGTCACTTTAATTTTGTTCAGCATTCCATTTCTCCAAAACACGTTGGGATTCTTTTTTTAGCTTGCTATTCCAAAAACCCCGCCGTTTGCTGAATTCTTCCAGGTATAACTTAGCTTCCCTCAAATCTTTATCCTCAATAATCTTAATGTGTTTCAGCAGGCGTTTGTTTCTGATGCCATAAGGAGAGGGGATTCGGAAGAGGGATTCAAAAGCTAGCCGTTTCATCCGTTGGTCTCTCATGAGAAGGATCAAAGCTTCTGCTTTGAGCGCAGGTTCTTTACTTTTCAGAATGGGAAAAAGAAATTTTTCGTCGCTTTCAGTGAGCTTATACATGGCTCGCAGCACTCTGTATTTTGTGGTTGCACTCGCTGCATGATAAATATTTTTTAGAGTGATCAGCGATATGGGGGTATCGATCTCCTGTAGGTTTTTAATCATCTTCTCAAGGAATTTGCTGTTCGATGAGTTCTGATCGAGGTTCAGGTTGAAGTAGAATAGGTATTCTTTAAAAAACTTGAAGAACGCCTTCAAGATATAGGGAGAGATCCTGCCGTCCGTAAAAATCCGCTCCAGGTATGTGTTGACGTCCAGAGTGCTTTCCTTCAATTTATCGATAAAATAGTCGAACTCAAGCAAGAGCTCGCCTTCAAGAATGGAATGCTCCACATATCCCACCATCTTTGAGATGTACAACTTAATTTTAGGATCCGAGAGAATCTCTTCGTCTTTTTCATCCAGAACCTCGAAAACGTATTGGATGTATTCCAGGTCCTTCTTTTCTTTGACGGATTCCCATTCACCGAAGATCTTTCCCATGGTTTCTGTGATATATTCCAGGGAAGTATCTTTTTTCAGTAGGTTAAGAAGGATGTAACGATAGTTTTTTTGGAGAAGCGTATGGTCGAAGGTAAGTTTCGTCTCGTAAGATATGTCTTTCAAGAAAGAAGTGAGGGTTTGCCTGTATATTTCCGACATCATAGTGCTTGAGGTGCCAGAGAGCAGCTCTTTGATCTTTTCCTCGGCACGGGGGTCTTCCCTTAGCGCGTCATCCTCCTTGAAGATATCCGAGAGAGATGCTGCCACCTTTTCGTGTTTATCTCTTTCGATCAGTTTAGAAAAAATGCTAAAACTTAATGAATCAAAATTGTCATCATAGATGAGCTCATCCCAAAGCGAAGTCGCGAGATCTTCCTCTTTGAGGTCTGTGATAATGGCCTTGATATTTTTAAGCTTTTCTTCGTCTTTGATGTCCTCTTTTTTCTTGACAACGGTTTTAACCAGGTTTTTGGCACATTTGCGGTAACTTTTTTCTTCGTTTATCTTGAGATAATCGAAAAAGCGGATAAAATTTTCGCTAAATTCTTTGTCTTCAAAGAATTCTCCGGCCTCGAAATCTTTGATGACTTTTTCGAAGCTGTCTGCCACTTCCATCAATTTTTCTTTGTCTTCCTGCTCGACAGCTTCTTGGAGGAGGTAAGACCAGACATCCTTCACCTCTTCTCCCTCGCCCTTCAGAAGTTGGGAGTAATCGAGCTCTTCAACCGTGATATGAGAGAT
>JAGLRY010000342.1 GCA_023135995.1 Candidatus Aminicenantota bacterium
GCTGAATCCGATGATGGATATCTCCAGATCATTTCAGGTTTGTTCGATCATGAGGAGGTTGTGGTTTCAGGGCAATTTTTATTGGATTCCGAAAGCAGAACCCGAGAAGCTATTGCCAAAATGAGGGCAGTCCAGGCACAAAGGACTCAAGATGCTGCGAAAGAAGAAGAGAAGGGCGAGCATGAATCGCATGATATGAAACCTGATGTCGAACCTCATGAAGGCCATACGGAGATGAAAACACAAATTTATGCTTGTCCCATGCATCCCAAATTCATAACTACCGATCCAAATGCAAAATGCCCGGAATGTGAGATGAATGTCGTAAAAGTCGAGGAATTGGGTGATAAAGTCGATCTGGAAAAGGCCGAATTCTATACGTGTCCTATGCATTCGGATTTTTTAACCACAGATAAAAATGGGCGTTGCCCTGAATGCGGAATGAAACTGGAAAAAGCTAAAAAATAATATGGGCAACTTTCATCTCTGGGAGAAGAAGGTCGAAGGACACTTAGATAAATAAAATGGATGGAGCAGAAGATGTTAGAGAAAATTATCGAATGGTCTGTAAATAATCGGTTTTTGGTGATTATTGGTATATTCGCCATTATTTTTGCGGGACTCTTTGCTATTCAGACAACACCGGTCGATGCCATTCCTGACTTGAGTGATGTTCAGGTGATCATCCTCACTGAATATCCAGGGCAAGGACCCAATGTTGTTGAGGATCAGGTGACTTACCCCCTTACAACCTCTATGCTTGCTGTGCCTTATGCTAGTGTGGTGAGGGGTTATTCCTTTTTTGGTTTCTCTATGGTTTACATTATTTTTGAAGACGGCACCGACCTTTACTGGGCCCGCAGCCGAGTCTTGGAGTATCTAAATTTTGCCGCCGGCCGCCTGCCTCAAGGTGTCACACCGCAGCTCGGACCTGATGCCACCGGCGTCGGTTGGGTATATGAATACGTGCTTGATGGAGGTGATAAATACGATCTCCAACAGCTGAGGTCGATTCAAGATTGGTATTTACGATATGAGTTGGCCAGTGTTCCAGGTGTTAGCGAAGTGGCTAGCATCGGGGGTTTTGTGAAGCAGTATCAAGTCGAGGTGGATCCATTAAAACTGCAGGCATACAACATTCCTCTTCAAAAAGTCCGCATGGCGATTAAACGCAGTAACAGCGATGTGGGTGGCCGCCTTATTGAGATGGGAGAGACAGAATTCATGGTGCGAGGGCTTGGTTACATCACGTCAATAGACGATTTGAAAAAAGTGCCGGTAGGCATGGGCCCAAACAATGCCCCTATTCTGTTAGAAGATATTGCCCAGATTCATCTTGGTCCCGAGCTTCGTCGCGGGATTGCCGAATGGAACGGAGAAGGGGAGACTGTCGGTGGAATTATCATCATGCGCTTTGGTGAAAATGCGTTAAAAGTCATAGAAGGTGTGAAGGAAAAACTTGAAGATTTGAAAAAAGGCCTGCCTGAAGGTGTAACGATTAAGACAGCTTATGACCGGTCCTCCTTGATCAATCGTGCCATCTCAACCTTGAAAGAAAAGCTGTTGGAAGAAACGATCGTGGTGGCTCTTGTCATATTGGTTTTTCTTCTTCATTTTACCAGTTCCTTTGTAGCCGTATTCACACTGCCATTGGCTGTTTTGCTTGCTTTCATCATCATGAGGGTTCAAGGATTGAATGCCAATATTATGTCGCTGGGAGGGATTGCCATTGCCATTGGCGTTATGGTGGATGCCGTTGTCGTCATGATCGAGAATGTCCATAAGCATATGGAGCGTGAACCTACTCAAGGAGTAGAAGATCGATGGGGTCTCATTGTCAAAGCCTCAAAGGAAGTCGGGCCGGCCTTGTTCTATTCATTGCTGATCATAACTCTGTCATTTATTCCGGTTTTCACTTTGCAGCAGCAAGAAGGAAGGCTTTTCAAACCACTGGCGTTCACCAAGACATATGCGATGGCAGCCTCAGCTTTTCTTGCCATCACAGTCGTGCCGGTTCTTATGGGATATTTCATTCGAGGGAAAATTCGGCCGGAGAATAAACACCCTCTTAGCAGGATACTTATAAGATCCTATCGCCCCATTATACATTTTGTTTTAAAACACAAAGTGGCAACGATACTC
>JAGLRY010000343.1 GCA_023135995.1 Candidatus Aminicenantota bacterium
GGACCCTACATAAAAATGACCCTTACGCGAATAGGAAAACTTGGCTGATTACGCCTGTCTGAAATCTATTCGTTATGGAGCCAAGGCTTTTGTAGCCTTGAGGAAAATATCGATCTCTTCCGGTGTGTTGTAGTGTGCGCCCGAGAGGCGGATCGCACTCTCCCACCCCAGAGCCTTTAATGGAACTGCAGAGTAAGCGTCCATGATTCTTGCAGCTAGTCGAACACCATGCTCTTGGTTGAAGCGCCCGATGGCTGTAGATGCATCCATTCCCGCCAGTTGAAACAAAAATATGCACAGGCGATTCCCAATATCTTCGGGCATATCGGCCACATCGACATGGTTGATTTTAAAGAGCCCCTCGATCTCTTCTGTGCCGAACATAGCCCGGTGGAGGAGGGCCTTCATGTGGGTGTGGATCGCATCCTTGGCTGCGATCATCTGTGCCCGTCTGTCCTCGGATTCCGTGAAGTGACTGCCGAGCCAACAGAGATAGTCCACAGTGGCAGACCAGCAGGCATACATCATGTGGGCGGGTGAACCGAGCACCCAGTTTGTGACGGGCTTATCGAGAAGTCTCCAATGAGGAAGGTTGGCCAGTCTGTCCGACATGTGTGCAAATCCGATTCCTTTGACACAATAGGCTTTATACGGTCCAAAAGCGTAAGCATCAGCGCCATACTTCTCCACATCGATGGGTCCATGCGGGGCATACTGCACTGCATCAACCAAGACGTAAAGATCGGGTTTGATCTTCCTGGCCTCTGTGATGATCGTTTTGACATCATTGATAGAGCCAGTTTGGTTAGAACCGTGCTGAAATGCGAGGACACAGGTATCCTTATCCACAAGTTCCAGGATCGATTCCGCAGGGACAGAGCTTGTCTCTCCAGACAGTTTTGCGACACGCCACTCTTTACCCGTAGTCTCGGCAAAGTACTGTGTGGAACTCCGGACAGCAGGATGTTCCAATTCAGTCGTTACGATATTTGAACCAGGAACATAAGAAGTGATGGCGTTGAGCGCACGGAAGATGGCATGCGTGGCGCTGTGTGCAGGCATGATGTGTCCTGATTTTGCGCCCAAGAAGAGTTTCACGTCTTCCATCCCTTTATCGACGGCGGCGTTCACATGATCTGAGGCGGGATTATACCTAAAAAGCTCATCAGGAAGAGCACTCTCTTTTGCGATGGTTTCCACCACTGTTTTCAGCCGGAGGGAACCTCCGGAGGCTTCCAGGTACACACGTTGTCCTGCGAAAGGGTCCATATCAACATACAAAAAGCGGTTTCTTATTTCATCCAGTAATTCTGGGGAAAACATGCCTTTTTGCTCTTCAGCCATCATATCGCTCCTTATGTCAAGATAAAGCTTTAATTATTAACTTGCAATCTGTCTCCATTATTCTACAGATACTTTATAATTAATGCAAAAATGGTGTTTCGTATTGATAAATGCCTTTACAAGCACACCGGAAAGTTGATATTATCTTGAGCTAGAAATAGAAGAAGGGAGTGCAATACACGATGAAAAATACGCTTGACGGAATAGAAGAGATCCTATTGATGGGGCCAGGCCCCTCTTGTATCCATGACTCGGTTTATGAAGCCCTGAGTCTTAAAACATTGGGGCATATGGACCCTTATTTCATCCAGATCATGGATGATGTGAAAGAGCTGCTCCAGACAGTTATGAAGACTCAGAACAATATGACCATTCCCATCTCGGGGACAGGATCTTCGGGAATGGAAACCTGTTTTGTGAATCTTATCGAGAGAGGGGATCCTGTCCTTATCATGATAAACGGAGTTTTCGGGAAAAGGATGCAGGATGTGGCCTCTCGTTTAGGGGCAGATGTGGATGTCCTTGAGTTCGAATGGGGAACACCCGTTGTTCCCGAAAAAGTCAGTGAGCAATTGAGCGCAAAGGACTACAAGATCGTAGCTCTGGTCCACGCAGAGACCTCAACGGGCGTGAGAAATCCTGCTCAGGA
>JAGLRY010000344.1 GCA_023135995.1 Candidatus Aminicenantota bacterium
TGTTTTTTAAAAACAACCAGATTGAATTGGCCATCGAGTATTTGTCCAAAAGCCTAGAGTTAGACCCAAAATATGTGGAAGCCTATTACCAAATGGGCCTCGCCTGCCTCAACAAAGGCGATATGGAAAAGGCCAAGGTGAGTTTTGCAAAAGTCATTGAGTTAGCTCCTGAATCCGAAAAGGCCGCCCAAGCGAAGAATTTATTAGAACATATCAAATAGACGTCCAACACGCTGAATTCATTTTTTTGGAAAATAATTCAATTATATGAATATTTTATGAGTTTTGCCATTTTTGTCGGGAACATTGTCCTGATTTCCTTGAGAGTCATCCCCTACAACACAAAAAAAATCCCTATAACTTTAAAGCTCATACTATCTGTACCGTTTTATCAAATTTATGCCTTTTTCTTTTCGGCCAAAATGTTGGGATGGCCGAGCTTTTCCTGGGGAAAAATGGTTCAGACTCACTCTGTCCGAACCTCTATTTAAGTCTAGACGCAACAACACAGACGTGTAAAGAATGTTAACAGAGCTTGTGAAACTGTAAATAAAATTGAATTCTTCCCTGCTTGAATCACCCAGATAAATTTTATATTTTGTTGATTATAAATGTTTTTTTTTATTGGATCTATGTTGGCACTTAACTTGCATGTCTCTTTTATCTAAAAGAGTATGTTTATAAGTAAAGGCAGCTCGATGAGCATCAATACAATCGATTCCATTCATTCAAAAGCAGAAATCTAGAAAATATGTGCTATCAACATAAAAAGATATGAATATGAAGTGGCTTAGAATGATTTTTTAAGGTTTTTTGCTTGTAAAGGCAGAAATTCGCCTATAACAAGATAGATACTCACAACAGTTGACTGAATAATAAGAGGCTGTTCGAGATCATGACGATCTCAGGCAGTCTCTTTTTTTTTGCAACGAAAGGAGGTGTTAATGACATAAGGAGAGCATGGGTTAGAGTGGAATCAAAATTTCGTTTGAAATTTTTATTCTAGAGCAAAGGCTAGAGTGGCTTTGTTCCTCATGTACGTGTGGAACCCAAAAGCCATGTCTCCCGAAAATTCGGGAGAAGGAAGTTAAATATGTCAATGAAAAAAAACTTGAAAGGCATTTTGATTGTTACGTTTATCCTTTTTATCGGATCCAGCATGCTACTCACGCAGTCGCGAACCGGAACCCTAAAGGTCGTTGTAACTGATGATGAAGGGAATATCCTCCCAGGAACTACACTCACACTCTCAAGTCCAGTTATGATGGGTGAAAAATCGATGATCACCAACACAGCAGGAGAAGTTCTATTCATTAACTTAACTCCGGGCGTTTATGAACTCAAATCGAGCATCGAGGGATTTCAGGAGAAGATCTCACAAAAAATCGAGGTGTCGGTTAATAAACAGACCCTTCTGCAGGTTGAGATAAGGCCGGCCGCGATCGAAGAATCCGTGACCGTTGTAGCGGTCTCCCCTGCCGTGGACACCACAAAATCGGTTATCGCCGAGCATGTCACTCATGAGATGGTCGAATCCCTTCCCATCGCCCGCGACTTCGTCGGCTATCTGCAACTGGCCGCAGGGATCAATATCGTTCCCAATTCTCAGGGCAGGGACATGCCTCAGGACCCGGCCGGTAAGGGCGGGCAGAATTACTATGACCGGGGCCTCCAGGGAGCCGGCTCTCTGGATGGAAGCGGTGGAGGAGGAAAACGAGGTTCCCGTGATAACATGTATTTCCTCGATGGGATGAACATCACGGGATTAGCTTCCCAAACAGCCCTGATGACCTTCAACAACGAGGTCATTCAGGAGCAGGAGCTGATGACCTCCGGAGTTCCGGCTGAGTATGGTGGCGGAAAAGGAGTCGTCGGAAACATCGTGACCAAGTCCGGTGGAAACAGGCTATCGGGTTCCATGAATCTCTACATGCAATCCGAGGGATTCTTCTTACCTTACGGCGGAAGCGATTTCGAAAACGCCAATAAACCTGACACGGATTTTAATGAAGCCACAATGCTGGAAGGTTACAAAGATAACGCCTATGACACGGCTGGGACACTGGGTGGACCGATCTTGAGGGATAAAATTTGGTTCTTCCTGTCAGGCCAGTACAGGAATAATGCAGACACGTTCCAGCTTTCGGAATCGGCCTCTTCGACACGGGAGGAAGTGGACTACTCTCAGAAGCGCATCGGATTTTTCGGAAAACTGACCTTCAAACCGACTGTGAATGATTCCCTGACCTTTATGTATTTCTACGACACCTATAATATCAACGGAAACCGCGACCCAAATACCATTAAAATCCAGCAGCGAGCCGAGGAATACGATTACAATGTATTCAGTGGTTACTATCAGAGAGTGATAGGAGACAACCTCATCGTTGATTTCCGCTACGGTCGTTATGTAAGGAAATACTTGCGCGCACCTCGTTACCCAGATGCAGGCACCCCTGATTCCCTATACTACCTGGCGGGTACATACCCCAGCATCGAGAATTACATTTTTGGCGGATATGAGGAAGCACGTGATGAAAAAAACACTAGAGATCAATTCAGCGGTTCCCTCGAGTGGTATCTCGGTGACCACCGGGCCAAGCTAGGCTTTAATTACTCGAATGAGAGTGACAAAGACGATACTAACTTTCATTTTGGAGAAGTGCGCAATTCTGTAGACCCCAGCTTAGCAGGAGCCACACTCGGAGAACTTCTCGCCGCGGGAATTTGGCCCGTGAGTGAATTTAGAGAACGCCTTCTTCCCCGTCTGAACAACAATTGGGACTCGACCTCTGAGTTTTTTGATCTGAATGGCGACGGTGTGGTGGAAGATTGGGAGCTGGAGACAGCGACCTTTACGGACATGAACGACAGGGGCCTGAATTTTAAGAGAAATATGGACGCTCAAACAGGCCCGAACAAGGTTCGCGCGACTCGCTACATGGGTTACGTGATGGATGACTGGAGAATCAACGACTACTTCACCCTCAATGCTGGCGCTCGACTCGAAAAACACGATTATTTTGACTCAGAAGGTGGCGTCATTCTTAAGATGCCCTTGAGGATTATGCCCAGAGTCGGTTTGGTCTGGAATATCGGTGCGAGAGGCACACACAAACTGACGGCCTTCTACGGACAGTTCTCCGACCCCGTTCCATTCGGAATGGTTCACTTCGCAGGTAACATTTCAGGACGCGTAATGAATGAACAGATTTGGCTCAATAATGACTGGTACACCTTTCGCGTTCGAGGCTCGGCTGAGCACAGGGATGCGGTCTGGACGCCAAACACG
>JAGLRY010000345.1 GCA_023135995.1 Candidatus Aminicenantota bacterium
TTACCTGGCCGATACAGCATATATTACAACTGGCCGCTGAACGAAGAAGAGACGTTGTTCGCAAAGACAGGACAGGAGAGCGCGCCCGGCTATTACCAGATCGACCTGAAATTCAACTACACTTTAAGACTTGGCAGTACGACTTCCATCCAGCTTTTCTGTGATGTCTACAATCTCACCAACCAGCAGCAGGCCATCGATGTCCAGTATGCCCGGAACGATCAGGACTGGGACTACAAGGATGTCAATGAAATCTTGATGCCCATGAGGTTCTACGTTGGAGCCAGATTCCGATTCTAAGTTGTTGTAGAGCGATAATAGGGCTGGTACTTTTGTGGTGCCAGCCCTTTTCCCATTTTGTCATCGGAATGTGATAATTGTGATAATATGGAGATAGAGTATTGAATATCCTCCTGAATGATCAATGAACTTGGATTATTCACGAGTCGAGGTTGCCGTAGAGGCAAGGCGTAAAGGATGATAGGGAAATGAATCATAAAAAATGGATGCTCTACACATTCGTCCTCTGTTTTTTAATGTGCGTGCCCGCTTTAACCCTCAGATCTCAGGACCGCGCCCCACAGCAAAAAAAACAGGATATCCCCAAGCCCGCCTACGAAGTAGAAGTGATTGTTACCAATGTGAGTGTCGTGGTGAGCGATAAGGACGGGCAGAGGATTACGGGGCTCAGGCCGGAAAATTTCGAGATCTACGAAGATGGAATCCGCCAAAACCTGACAAATTTCTACGAAGTCAAGGGAATGGAGGTTTATACGTCATCCCTTGAAAAAAAAGAGGATGAATCCGCACCCACCCCACAACCCCTGCCGGCAACTGCCCCACAATTCAAGAACAAGATTATATTTTATTTTGATAACTGGCAGCTCCACCCTTTGAATCGAAATCAGAGCATCAAAAGAATGCAAAAATTCATCCGTAATAATTTTTCAGTTGAAAGCCACAACAACGAAGGTATGGTCATCAGCCTCGGTCTGAAGCTGGAAGTTCTACAGGAATTCACTTCAAATCCAGAGCAGCTCCTGAGTGCGGTCCAAGAGGCCAAAAAACATTCGGGCCATTCTCTCCTGCAAATGAAGGAGAAAGAAGACCTGCAAAGAGAGCTGAACAGAATGGTTTCCGGAATGACGATGTCTGATAATAAATATGAGGGTTTCCAGAGTGCAATGGGCTTTGCCAAGAATTATGTCGAGTCCGAAAACAATAACCTCCTTTACTCCTTGAAGTCCCTGAATGCACTCATCGATAACCTGTACGGCATCGAAGGGAAAAAGATCCTCATCTACATCAGCGATGGATTGGCGCTCAATCCGGGCGAAGTGGTCTTTGATTATATTGATCACGCGTTTCAGGTGGGAAATGCGCGGGCAGAGGCCATGATTTATGATGCCACGAATCTTTTCAAGGAGCTCACAGCACGGTGCAATGCCGCAGAAGTTGCCCTCTATCCCATCAATGCGACCGGCCTTGACAGCAGGATCCTTTCTGCAGACCGGGAGGGAGGCTGGGATGTGTACAGACAGGGGTCCGGTATGATAAAGGAGACCTCAAGGGTGAAGAACGAAGCACTCAAGCTGATGGCGGACGATACAGGGGGCATACCCATCCTGAACGCGAATGATATCAGTCCTGGTTTGGAACGTATCGGGAATGACCTTCAGTTCCATTATTCTCTCGGCTACAGATCCCTGCACCGAGAGGAAGGCAAATATCACACGATCGATGTCAAGCTTGTGGGCGTGGAGGAAAAATACGAGGTGCGTGTCCGAAAGGGATATTTGCGAGTTTCCAAAGAGGATAGAATCAAAGATTCGCTTTCTTCACGTCTATTCTTGTACCGCTTCGAAAACCCGATGGATGTAAAAGTGCAGGTGTTACCAGTTGAGCCCATGGCAACCTCTAAAAGGCTTTCTCTGAAGATAAAGTTCCTCATTCCCATCAAAAATTTGACTCTGTACTCTGAAGGGGATGCGTATGTCGGGAAAATCAAAGCCTACATTGTCTTGAAGGATGGCCGGAATCGTCTATCTCCCTGTCATGAACTGGTTGAGGATATCAGGATCCCGGTATCAGATTATGAGATCGCCCTGAAAAGCTCCTATCCCTATATTGCCGAGATGTATGTCGAACCAGAGGATTACATCATTTCCCTGTGCGTCAGGGATCTCATTGGGGATGTGGTGAATTATCTCCAACTTCAGAAGACGATTGAGCGATAAACAACAGGGGACCGATTTCCGGTGCTTCCTCAGGAACTGTTGTTACTTGATCAAACATACCCTCCAAGTTAT
>JAGLRY010000346.1 GCA_023135995.1 Candidatus Aminicenantota bacterium
CTGGGAATATGCCGAAATCGCCTTGATGGAGCATGAATCCTCAAAACTTCTTGAGGAAATTCTTGAGAGAGAGGGTTTTGTGGTTGAGAAAGACGTTGCTGGCCTGCCGACCGCTTTTGTCGCCACATACGGTTCCGGGAGTCCGGTTCTAGGTATATTGGCCGAGTATGACGCACTGCCGGGACTTTCCCAAGACAGCAAACCATTCAAGCGAGTGCTTATGGAGGGAGACGCTGGACATGGATGTGGACATAACCTCTTTGGAGCTGGAAGCCTAGGGGCTGCTATCGGGCTCAAAGCAGTCATGGAAAAACATAGCCTGAAGGGCACCTTAAGGCTGTACGGATGTCCCGCGGAGGAGGATGTGGGAGGCAAACTCTACATGGCCAGAGATGATCTTTTTGACGATCTGGATGTGTGCTTAGCATGGCATCCGAGTTACGAAACCTCCGTAGATGTGGATGGAAGTCAGGCCATAGACGATATGAAAGTCGAATTCCTCGGCAAAACAGCGCATGCAGCCTTTGATCCCTGGATGGGAAACAGTGCTTTGGATGCGGTGGAGATGATGACATTCGGCATCAACCTCCTCCGTGAACACGTAAAACCTTCTGTCCGTATCCATTATGTGATCACTGACGGAGGAAAAGTCCCCAATATCGTCCCCGAATATGCAAAAGTCTGGCTATGGGTGAGGGACTCTGACAGAGCAGGAGTGAAAGAGGTTGTGCGAAAGGTGGAGAAAATCATAGAGGGATCGGCACTCGCCACAGGTACAACATCCAAGATTCATTATCTGGGAAGTTACCACGAGATGCTTGTCAACATAAGGGGATCGGAGATCATGCAGAAAAATCTGGAGATGATCGGCCCTGTTACATATACGGATGAGGAAATGGCCTATTCCAAGAGGATTCAAAGAGAGGCAAATGTTGAAGAGAAGGGGATGGTTTCTGCAATCAAGGAGCTGAAGGAGCCGCTTAAAGATCCCGTTGGCGGATCAACGGACGTTGCCGAAGTGAGCTGGATCGCTCCCACTCTCCATCTGTCCACAGCATGCGCTCCCTACGGTGTCCCCTGGCATAGCTGGGCTGTGGTCGCATCCAGTAAACACCTGATTGGGTATAAGGGGATGATTCTGGCAGCAAAGGTCATGGCAATGACCGGGCTCGAACTCCTTCTCGATTCAACCGCCTTGGCAGAAATAAAGAAGGAATTCAGAGAAAAAACCGAGAATTATACCTACAAAAGTGGCATCCCTCCTGACCAAAAACCTCCTGTGCGTACTAAAAAAAAGAATGAGCGAACATCCCTACACTGAGGCCACATCTTCCTGGAGTGATTCTCGTTCAGCGATTAAAAGCGTCTTATTTGGATAACCGGGACAATCACTGTTCCGGGTGGGTATGAGGTGTCCCCATGCTTGAACTGAGCTTTTGCCCAGAAAACCTCTGTGTCGGCGTTCAGAAGACGGTTCACGGCGATGACGCTGTTTATCCTCTCGTAAGGAAGAAGAAAGAGGTCATCGCCAGTGCCGGAAATCCAAGAAATTCCTCAGGCGTGGGAATAGATTGTGCAAAGATGTAAGGGATGGAACAAAAAAGCACGAAAGCAAAAACAAAAAAAGTAAGGTAATTCTTTGGCCGGGAAAATTGTGTTGATAATTTTTTCATTAAACGTCTCCTTCTTTTCTTCAATACCATCAAGATTCAATCGATGCAATGATCTTGAGGAACTCTTCGCTCAATCCTTGCGGCAGGGGCTCAGGCTCATGCGTATTGAGGATATGTTTAGCTCTCTCGCGAGCCCAATCCCGAGCATCGTCTTTTTTCTCGATCCACTCGCTGTATGGACGGCGGTCCATCAGTGTAGGAATCCAAAGCTCTCTCATGTGTTCTCGTGTGTGCCTCTGGGTGAGAAACTGTCTTCCAGGTCCCACTTCGCGGATCGTGTCGAGCGCGAGAGTCTCATTATTGACTGTAATGCCTTCCATCACTTTGTGGACGATATCGAAGATTTCACAGTCCATAATCATCTGCTCAAAAGACCAGATGAGGCTTCCATTCAAAAGGCCCACGCCGAGGAGCATGTCGGACATTGTGAGCGATGCCATCAATGTGGAAAGACTGTTCTCGATGCCTGCCTGCCAATTGGGCTCTTTTGCTCCCGTGGCGAAAGATCCCATAGATAGAGGGATGTTGTAAAAATCTGCAAGGACATTGGAAGCTGCTCCAAAGAGAAAATCTTCAGGGCCTCCGCCTGTATAGGCACCCGTCCGTAAGTCCATGGAGGTCTGGGCAGCCGCATAGAAGACAGGCGTTCCCGGAAAGACGAGTTGGATCAATGCCAAAGCACTGAGGACCTCAGCGTTTCCCACAACCAAAGATCCCGCAAGAGTGGCAGGGCCGGTCGAGGCACAGGAAACCATGGACATGAATCCTACGGGCAAGCCGGCCGAAGCTGCAGCGAGTGCGGCTTCCAGGCTTCCGCCATCATGCGCAAGAGGGGAGAGGGAACACTCCATGAATGATAGGAGGGGGCGCTGCCGCAGTGCTGTCGACCCCCCCGCAATAAGAGAGGCCATCTCTATGGCTGCTTTCGCTTCCCGTTCGGAGTAGATGCTCTCTGTCTGGACGTGTTTGCTGGAGTTCTCCCATATGGCCTTCAGCTCGTAAAGACTTCTCGTTTCGGGCGGGCGATCCTGAGCAGAGACAGGAACCCACTGGAAAGCGACCTGTTCAAGGTAATCTGCCACACGAGCGATGTCTTCCACGTCTTTAAGGCAGGAACGACGCAATTCAGCGGTTTGGATATC
>JAGLRY010000347.1 GCA_023135995.1 Candidatus Aminicenantota bacterium
CAATGGAAGGTCCAGGGCAGCATCTCTTGCCGCGAGAGCGAAGACAGGAGGGGCATGCTTGAGGCCTTCTTCGATCATCTCTCCAGGAATCTTCACTACAGACGTTTCTTTATTTACTAAAGCTCCCCGCTCATGCCAAAGGTCCAACACCTTTGGAGATGGGAATTTGACTCCCACAGACTCAATGACATCCAGGGTTGCCGTGTGTATTTGATGAATGTCCTCTGCACTCAAAATATTCAGGCTCAGGCGAGGATGAGTAATTGATTTAACACGTTTTTTCATTTTTCTTGTTCTCCTCTCATGTGTTCAGGTGGCCAGGCTCTTTTCGAATACCTGGATAATTGCTCTAAATGATTCTTCAGGGATGTTGTCCAATTTTCTGTTCCATTTTCCCGCAACAGATTCCGATAGACACAGAGAGCGAAGCACAGCTTCTGCGACGGACTCCAAACCGGCTCTGAATATAGATCCAAGCGCCGAATCGTCCGTCACTGTATAATCGAAAACCTTGGGTCCGTCGTCCTTCAAGCTCATAACATTGGCGAGGGAGAATAACATGCAAGTGATTGAATCCGTGTTATTCTTGACGGTGTTAACACTCGGCAATGCCACAACGATACTTGTGCTGACTTTTTTGATTTGGTAGGGGAGGAGAGGCAAATCTGTAGCGAGGACCACAGCCAAGGATCCTTTCTTTTCGTGCCTTCTTTGTTCACCGTGATTCAAGTCTGCTCCATCGGATAACTCCGGGGTGCCATGATTTGAAGCAACCAGAGCGCCGATGGTAAATCGCTTGCCGCTGATGGAGAACATTCGTGAAGAGGTCCCGATCCCCCCTTTCCAATCGAATGCGTGCAAGCCCAAACCCACACCTGCGGAGCCCTCTTGGACCGAATGATTCGAGGCGTTCCGGAGAAGCTGAATAACATCTTTATCCTCTACCACAGATCCCTTCTGGCCATTCAGGTAAGAATCGTCGATACTCAGGACAACCGGAGGCCAAATCTCGATACGGCCCAGATGAAAGCCAAAAGAGAGCACTGCATTATAGACAATACCAAGGTTATAAGAATTAGTGAGCACGATGGGAGAATTCAAATAACAGAAGTCTTCGGTGACGGCATATCCTGTGATTTCATGCATATTTCTAAAGGGAAAGAATCCGAAGAAATATCTGTTTTCTTCATTCATATCCCCTGGAACAATCGCAGTCAATCCAGTCCTGACCATCTCCGTCAGCCCCGATGGGTCCTGAGTATCTCTCGAGATTGTGAGATGCCCGACCCTGATATCTCCCACATCGACAATAGCATTCTTTTTGCCGTGAGGGTAAATCCAGGAAATTTTACCGATCAATTGGAGCTTTTTTGATTCATTCAAAATAGACGTCCTTTAACCTATAGTA
The DNA here is from genome assembly GCA_023135995.1 of Candidatus Aminicenantota bacterium. Lineage (GTDB taxonomy): Bacteria > Acidobacteriota > Aminicenantia > Aminicenantales > Aminicenantaceae > WTAW01. Next base: position 1,409 of record JAGLRY010000347.1, read on the forward strand.
TTTTTTCATGATTCTCTTGACCTGGTCAAGAGGAAGACCGTATGCGGTGTTGCCGTCTTTTCCCACAACGGTTTGAGCGGCCGTCAGAGCGTTGATGATGGCTTCTTGAGTCGCTTCAACCGTTCCCTGATAGAGGGGGGATATCCAGAAATCACTCACTGACTTTATCTTATGGAATGATCCGGCAGGTAGTGCTGGAATTCTGTTGCCCGTCGAGAAGGCAAGGATGATGTCGCCGCTTCCTGTGTGCGATATAGCCCCTGTCTGAGCAAGGCCGAGAGCAACTCTCTTGGCGATTTTTTTCAATTGAAAGGGCAATAAAGGAGCCGTTGTGGCTGCAATTAGGATGATGGATTTTGTCTTTCCCTCTTCAATTTCAAATCCTTGAATTTCCTTGCCCACAGGCGCACCATCGATCCGCAGTTGATCGCGGCTTGCCGTGTTCGCCATGACAAGAACGCCCACAACGAATTTTTCGCCATCCAAAGAAACCATTCGAGAAGAGGTCCCGATCCCGCCCTTGAATCCGAAAGAAACCATGCCTGTGCCGCCGCCGACAGCGCCTTCCTCGACAGGGCCACTTCCTGCTGTCTTTATAGCCCTGAAAACATCCTCTTCCGTGATCTGGCGCTTCTGTGTATCGCTCAAAAAGTCGTCAAAACACTCGGCGACGACAGGAGCGACTATCCTGGAATTCTCCTTGCTAGGGATTCTTTCCGTTAAATAAGCAACAGCTGCGCTGTGAACAATACCCACATTGTATGTGCCTGTGAGGAAAATCGGCGTCTCCAATCTGCCGGTTTCTTCGATAGAGGCGACCCCTGTCATTTCTCCCCAGCCGTTTAAGCTGAAATAGGCAGAGTAGAGTTGTTCTTCCATTATCCTTCCACTGTTGGGAAGGATCACCGTCACCCCTGTTCGTACGGCCCCTTTACCTTCTCCTTTGGATATGGTGGCATGCCCGACGCAGACACCTTCGACGTCAGTGATAGCATTCAGGGGTCCGGGCTCTAATTCACCTATGACGATCCCCATTTCCCTAGCTCTCAGCCTTCGATCCACAGATGAGTGATCTGAATGGATATAATCAGACTGATTTCTCTGAAAAAAGAGCTTAGAGGACAATAACGGAATCCCGCTCAAGGTGCTTTTGATGAAATTTCTTCGATTCATCGGGTTATCTCCCTCCTATCATGATCATATTCCACACTTTACGCGAATTCTAAATAATGATCAAAATAAGGTCAATGGATATTCAAGAAATAATCCGTTGTATTGATGTTTTCAAACCTGATTCGCACAAATAATTGGTGCCTTTCCACAGTTCATCTCAAGATCGAACCTTGTTTTTGTTATGCCTTGACAGGATTCATTTAAAAAAAATATAGATTCTTTTCTTTTGGGGACTCACTTGACAAAAGTATATCAGATTGAAATACTTGTTTCATAATGCGAAACACAATTTTGCGAGGTGGAATAATAGCTTGATAAATAATGAAAAGAAGTATGTCGGCTTTGTGAATTCTCTTGCAAGAGGTCTTTCGATCCTGGAATCTTTCGAAGCAGCGGACCCTATTATGGGAATTGCTGAACTAGCCAGGAAGACCAACCTCCCTAAAAGCACTGTCCATCGTCTTATCCAGACGTTGTGTGCTTTGGGATATATTATTCCTGACGGTACTTCAAACAAGTATATGCTCGGTCCTAAAGTTCTAGATCTGGGTTTTACTGTACTGTCCAGTTTGGAACTCAGAGATGTGGCAGCACCATATCTGCGTATGCTTTCCAAATCATCGAGCGAGACTGTGAATCTGGCCATCCTCGACGGATGGCAGCTGGTCTATTTGGAAAGACTGAAGACACAGAAAATTGTCAATATCAACCTACACATCGGTTCACGTTTAGAGTTATATAATACCTCGATGGGGCGAGTATTGGCCGCCTTTCAGAGTGAAGATTGGTTATCAAAATATCTGGAATATCTCCAGCACATCCCAGAGGCCAGAAAATATATCCTGGAAGGTGGGAAAATTTTGCATGAAATTCTTGCGGAGGTCAAAGAAAAAGGTTACGCCCTCAATAATGAAGAACTTGCGCCAGGCCTGAGGTCTGTGGCCGGTCCTGTGAAAAACAGGCAGGGGAAAGTCGTTGGAGCAGTCAATATTGCCGTGAGCTCGGGCCTCTTTTCGTTGGAGAGATTAAAAAAGGAACAGCTTTTACCTCTTCTTGAAACAACTCAAGCTATTTCAGCTGCTCTTGGCTATTAAGAAGCAGGAGATTTGATTACATGACTGTGCAATATCCACGGGGAAATGTATTCTACCGGAACCTGCATCATTCATTCCCCATTATCACTCATGGTGAAGGGGCTTATCTGTATGACACCTCTGGCAATAGATATCTGGACGCCAGCGGAGGAGCGGCAGTGGTGAACATCGGGCATGGGACGAAAGAGATTGCCGCAGCCGTCTCTTCGCAGGCCCAGAAAGCCGGCTATATTAATGGGACGCAGTTCAGTCATGTTCCTGTGGAAACTCTTGCGAAAATTATATCGGATTTTCTCCCATTCCCTGATGGGAAAGTTTATTTTCTGACAAGCGGCTCTGAAGCCGTCGAGGCTTCGATCAAACTGGCCCGGCAGTACTGGGTGGAGCGAGGACAGCCCTCCAAGCATCATGTGATCGCGCGGAAACCCAGCTATCACGGAAACACTTTGGCCGCGCTCTCTCTGTCGGATAGAAGACAATACAAAGACATTTATGGCCCCATGCTGATGAAAACCAGTATGGTCCCAGCCCCTTATTGCTACCGGTGTTTCTGTGGAGAGGTGTATCCCTCCTGCGGCATAAAATGTGCATTTGAACTGGAGAAACAGATACAGGTCATCGGGAAAGAGAATGTTTCGGCTTTTTTGACCGAAGTCATCGGTGGCGGATCCACAGGGGCAGCTGTGCCTCCTCCGGAGTATTTCTCAGCCATTCGGAAGATCTGTGATCAGAATGAAATTCTTTTGATTGTCGATGAGATCATGACGGGGATCGGCCGCACTGGGGACTGGCTTGCATGCCATCATTTTGACTTGAAACCTGATATTATCGTCATGGGGAAAGGCCTCGCAAGTGGATATATTCCTCTTAGCGCTGTTGCCGTTCCTAGAGAGATTGTAGACACAATATACAGAAAGAACCAGAGTTTCATGCATGCTCAGACTTTCGCTCATCACCCGGTGGGATGTGCAGCCGGGATAGCGACTTTGGATTACATAAAAAACAATAATTTGCTGAAAAAATGTAATACTGTAGGAACCTTGCTCAAAGACACACTCTCGTCTCTTTCTTCTAATAGCGATGTTGGTGACATCCGGGGAAAGGGCTTGCTCGTCGGAATCGAGTTTGTCCAGGATAAAGTCGCAAAAAAACCTTTTCCTCGGGAATTTGGTTATACCGAAAAATTTGTCGCCAATGCTCTAAAGAAAGGTTTGGTCGTCTGGCCAAATGTGGGCCATGCGGACGGGATCAATGGAGACCTGATCCTTCTTGCTCCGCCTTTCATAATAGAGCAGGAGGAAGTTTCTCTGATCAACCGTGTGTTGAGCGAGACACTCGAGGAGATGCAAAAGCTCCGGTAAGGAGGAATTATGGGAAAAAATAAAGAATTCAAAGTAACCTATACTACCTTGGACCCATCCGGGCTGGAAGCTTTCCATGAAAAGTATGATCAGGCCGTGCAGAATGTGCGCAGCCGCCTCGGCCAATCATATCCGATATATATCGCGGGAAAGAAAAACACAGGATTCGAAGAATTTAAAGATATCAGCCCAACCAATACGGAGATAGTCGTAGGGCATTTCCAAAAAGGCACGGCTGATGTGCTTATTGAGGCCGTAGACGCCGCTCATGGAGCTTTTAAGGCTTGGCGGGACATGGACTACCGTGAGCGCCTTAAAATCATTAGAAGGGCCGCAGATCTTATCAGCGAGAGAAAATACGAGCTAGCAGCCATCATGAGCATTGAGGCAGGGAAGAGTCGGTTTGAATCGATGGGAGATGTCGAAGAATCAGCAGACCTCATCCGATACTACTGTCTTCAGATGGAAGAAGCCAAAGGTTTTGTCCGATCCATGGGACGATTGAGTTCCAATGAAGAAACAAAAAGTGTTCTCAAGCCATTTGGGGTTTGGATGGTCATCTCTCCGTTCAATTTTCCCCTTGCTCTGGCCGCAGGGATGAGTGCCGGAGTTCTCGTAGCCGGCAACACCGCTGTTTACAAACCCTCATCGGATACTCCTCTCAGCGGCCTCAAGCTCTACGATATATATAGAGATGCAGGGATTCCGGAAGGAGTCTTCAATTTCATCACGGGTCCTGGAGGTAATTTCCAGGATGTGATTTTTCAAAACAAAAAGATTTCGGGTTTGGTATTCACAGGCTCATCCGAGGTGGGACTTAAAATATACAATGGATTCAGTCTTCAGTATGTCCGGCCTTGTCTCTTAGAGATGGGCGGAAAAAATCCAGCCATCGTTACGGCCAATGCAGATATCGACCAAGCAGCGGAAGGAGTGATGAAATCTGCTTATGGCTTAAGCGGGCAAAAGTGCAGTGCCTGTTCCCGGGTATATGTGCATAAAAAAGTCGAGACCGAATTCTTGGATAAGCTCATCGCACAAATCCGGCAGATCAAGATTGGAGATCCTGCTGAGCGGGATGTGTATATGGGCCCGATCATCAATCAAAGTGCGATGGAAACTTTCAAAGCCTGGGCGGATATTAGCAGAAAAGAAGGAAAAATCCTGACAGGAGGGAGTGTTCTCACAGAAGGAACATATGGGAAAGGATATTTCGTGGAACCCACTTTAGTCACTGGATTCCCGAAGGATCATAGAATCTTTCATGAAGAGCTCTTCTTGCCATTTTTGGTCGAGGCTCCCGTGGATTCGCTCGAGGAGGCCGTTACCGAATGCAATAAAGTCAACTACGGCTTGACTGCAGGCATTTTTTCTAGGGACGAGAGGGAACTGCAGTATTTTTTCAATGAGATCGAAACAGGCGTGTTGTATGCCAACAGGCGTTCGGGAGCGACGACCGGAGCGTGGCCGGGAGTCCAGTCGTTCTGTGGATGGAAAAAATCTGGGTCCACCGGAAAAGGCGGCTGCGGCCCGTATTACGTGCAGCAGTTTATGCGGGAACAAAGCCACACTGTGATGAAATAGTCAGAGCATGAAATTATGAAGAAAAGGAGCAGCGAGGTGCAAGATGGAGAAAATAAGGTCGTTGTTCTGAGTGCAGTTAGGACTCCTGTCGGTAAATATGGCGGAAGCTTCAAAGACACAAGCGCTGTCACTCTCGGCACTATTGCCGCGCAAGAAGCCATAAAAAGGGCTGGGATTTCAGCCAACATGGTCGATGAAGTCATTTTTGGACAAGCGCGGCAAGCAGGGAATAGGCCCAATCCTGCGCGTCAGATACTCTTCAGGGCGGGAATTCCCGTTGAAAAAACAGCCTTCACCGTGAATAAAGCATGTGCATCTGGGATCAAAGCCATCACCCTTGGGTGTCAGTCCCTTCTCCTCGGAGAGAATAAGATCGTTCTGGTGGGCGGTATGGAGAATATGTCGCAAATTCCATATTTTTTGGATGGAGCCCGGTGGGGCTACAGACTCGGGGATGGCGTGCTCATCGATGGCATGTACAGAGACGGTTTGTTCTGCCCCTTGGCAGATATGATAATGGGAGAAACAGCTGAAATCTTGGCAGAAAAATACGGGATTTCTCGGGAGGAGCAAGACAAGTTCGCATACAAGAGCCAGATGAAGGCAAAAAAAGCTATCGAAGATGGATTGTTTGACGATGAGATTGTGCCGGTCAGAGTTAAAGACAGAAAGGGCAGCGAGCTCGTAATATCGACAGACGAGCATCCTCGTCCGGAAACAACTCTGGAGAAACTGGCGAAATTATCTTCTGTTTTTAAAAAAGGAGGGACGGTGACTGCAGGCAACTCATCGGGACTGACAGATGGAGCGGCTGCCCTCCTTTTAACCACGTCGGAACATGCCGAAGACGTGGGTTTGAAACCGAT
>JAGLRY010000348.1 GCA_023135995.1 Candidatus Aminicenantota bacterium
TTAAAGTTAGATGATATTGATCTGATCGAGATCAACGAAGCCTTTGCAGCGCAGGTTCTTGCTGTCGAACGGGAATTGAATTGGAATACACAGAGGCGAAACATTAGGGGAGGAGCCATAGCGCTGGGGCATCCGACCGGATGCACCGGTGCAAAGATAACTGTAACTTTGCTCTATAGCTTAATCAATGAAAACAAAGAACTCGGAATGGCCACTCTCTGTGTGAGCGGGGGTCAGGGGATGTCGCTTCTGCTTAAAATAATCTGAAAGGAAAGAAATCATGTCTCATAGAGATCCATTAATAAAGACAGAGATTCCAGGGAAAAAATCAAAAAGAGTCCTTTCTAAGGATAAGAAATATACCTCAAGCTCATACATCAAAGAATACCCCCTTGTCGTCGAAAGAGGGGAGGGGGCAGTAGTTGTGGATGTGGATGGAAACCGGTTCTTGGATATGATGGCTGGCATCGCAGTGAATATCACGGGCTACAGTCATCCCAAAGTCGTCAAAGCCGTTAAAGAGCAAAGTGACAAATTCTTTCATATGTGTTCCACAGATTTTTACTATCCCTCTTTTGCCAATCTGGCTGAAAGGCTTACCAAAATCACACCAATATCGGGGGATAAAAGTGTTTTTTTTAACAATTCAGGAGCTGAGGCTGTAGAGACAGCGATCAAGCTCGCGCGCTACCATACAAAAAGAACCAACATCATCGCCTTTCATGGTGCTTTTCATGGGAGAACAATTGGGGCATTAAGCCTGACCGCAAGCAAGCCTAAACAGAGGAGATATTTCGGGCCTTTAATGCCGAACGTTTATCATGTCCCATATGGATACTGCTACCGATGTGTGTACAATCTCAAATACAAATCCTGCGGGATCTTTTGTGCGGAAGCGATCGAGAAGGTGCTGTGTGAAACCCTTCTGAGCCCTGATGAGATAGCAGCCGTGTTTGTTGAACCCATACTGGGTGAGGGGGGATATGTTGTGCCGCCTGCCGAGTTCCATCAGAAGTTGAGAGAGTTCACGAGTCAACACGGTATCCTTCTTGTCGCTGATGAAATCCAGTCCGGAATGGGACGGACTGGCAAGTTTCTAGCTATCGAACATTTTGGTGTTGAACCGGACGTTGTCCTCCTTGCCAAAGGCCTGGCTTCGGGGCTTCCCTTAGGCGCCGTCATTGCGAAGAAAAAGTTCATGAGTTGGGAGTCTGGAACACATGGCAGCACGTTCGGGGGAAATCCTGTTTCCTGTGAGGCATCACTGGCAACCTTGGACTTGCTCGAGGATGGGCTGATGGCCAACGCTGCCAAAATTGGAGCATATCTGCTTTCCAAGCTGAAAAAACTCCAGAAAACGCATCCGCTTATCGGCGATGTTCGCGGGATCGGCCTGATGATCGGCGTGGAACTCGTCACTGACAGAAAAACACGACAACCTGCAAGCCGCATAGTCAGTGAGATCGTCAATAATGCGTTCCGAAAGGGGCTGTTGCTCCTTTCTTGCGGAGAAAGTGTTATACGTTTCGCTCCACCCCTGGTTGTCGATAGAGATTTTGTGGATAAATCTATAGACATTTTTTCGGAAGTCTTGTCTCTGAAAGCGAAGGAGATGCGTGGATGACACAAAAAATCATGACTATGCGGGAAGCGATTAAGAGAAATATTCTGGATGGAGACACAATCGTTATCGAAGGTTTCACGCATCTGATCTGTTTTGCCGCAGGACACGAGATCATACGGCAGAGAAAACAGGACCTTGTGGTATGCCGATTGACTCCTGATCTCATCTATGACCAGATCATCGCTGCAGGGTGTGTGAGAAAAGTCGTCTTCAGCTGGGCAGGGAATCCTGGTGTAGGCCCTCTGTATGGTTTCCGAAGAGCGGTTGAGCAGGGGATACCTAGACAAATTGAGATCGAAGAATACACACATTTCGGGATGGTAGCCAGGTTTATTGCCGGAGCATCGCGGCTCCCTTTTATGCATTTGAACAGTTTTTCAGGAAGCACTCTAGTGAAGAAAAATTCAAATATCAGATCCGTTCGCTGCCCATATACAGGAAAAGAATTCGCCACCGTCCCTGCGTTGAACCCTGATGTAGCCATTATTCAAGTCCAGCGCGTCGATGAGGAGGGCAATGCTCAAATCTGGGGACTTATGGGAGTTCAAAGAGAAGCAGCCTTCGCCTCAAAGAAAGTGATTATCGTTGCTGAAGAATTGGTCGACACTTCCGTTATACGTTCTGATCCGAATCGCACGATCATTCCGGGCATGAAGGTCGATGCGGTTGTCATTGAGCCTTTTGCCGCCCATCCCAGTTATGCCCAGGGATACTACGACCGTGATAATCAATTTTATGTCGATTGGTACAAAATATCCAAAGATCGCACCTCCATGGAAAGATACATCGAGGGATGGATTTACGGTATCGAGGGCCGTAAAGAGTACAAAGAGAGGTTAGGCAAAGAAGTGATTGCAAAACTTCAGGTCAGCGATTACTTTTCAACGCCTGTGAATTATGGCTATTAGGCTTTTTTAGCGGATAGGAATGATGCTCGAATTTTCATCAAGCGAAATCATGGTCACGAGAGCAGCAAAAGAGCTTAAAAATAGAGAGGTTGTTTTTGTGGGCATAGGTTTGCCAAACCTTGCTTGTAACCTTGCCCGAAGGCTTCAAGCCCCAGAGCTGACATTAATTTATGAATCCGGTGCCGTAGGTGCAGTTCCTTCGCGGTTACCTCTTTCCATTGGGGACCCCTGTTTGGTCACGGATTCCATATCCGTATGCTCTATGGTCGAAGTGTTTTATTATTACCTTCAGGGAGGATTGATAGATGTTGGTTTTCTAAGCGGGGCTCAAGTAGACAGATTCGGTAATATCAACTCAACAGTAATAGGTGACTACGAACATCCCAAGGTAAGATTACCTGGAAGCGGCGGTGCTTGCGAGATTTCGATTCATGCCAAAAAAATAATTCTAATTCTTAATCAAAATAAAAAAACTTTTCCGGAGAGGATAGATTTTGTCACTAGCCCGGGTTTCATAAATACAGAGAATCCACGAAAAAAATATGGAATCCCTGGT
>JAGLRY010000349.1 GCA_023135995.1 Candidatus Aminicenantota bacterium
TTGAGGTGTGGAATTTCAACCAACTGCACGAAAAGACGATACGCCCCCATCAAAAACTATTGCGCCCGATGGTCTCATTCTCTGGCACAACACCTTCTCCCTACCCAGAATGATTAGCTGATTGGGGTGGATATCTCATCCCCAATTTCACCCTTAAAGGCACTTGACCTAATAGCCAGAATCACTTAGTCTGAATAGAGCTAAATTTTAATTTACTTAAATGACAATATTAGTAAACTACTTCCATAGTCCGAAAATATTTTGGAGAAAGACAAATGCCCAAAAAAAACAGGACTTATAACTTAATACCCGTGATTGTATTGCTGTTCATCCCTGTTCTCATCTTTGGAGGTGCCCTTCTAGAGGATCCAATCGCTGAAGAAAACGAAACACTGGCTCAAACCATGAATACCCAGAATGGACTTCCTACCCCCATTAAAATTTCCAACTCGGGAGCCCCCTCTTCCATTCCGCTGGTTGTGGCGGATTCGGGAGGGTCAGCCCACGTAATCTGGGCAGAGGGAACGGGAGGAAGGAGGCATGTCTTTTACAACACCAATAGGGGAGGCAGTTGGGGAAATCCGGTGAACACATCCTCGGATATAAAAATCGGTGCCTCGGGTCCCTGGCCGGATTTTGCGATAGACACAGCAGGACGACTCCACTATGTCTTGACAGCCGTTTCGGATTATCCTAATTACGAGGTCTTTTACAAACAGTATACCGACAACCAGTGGCTACGAAGCCTGAATATTTCCAACACAGCCGAGCCCGATTCAGGGGGATCGGCCTGTCCTTCAATAGCAACGAGCCCCACGAACAACAACTGTTACGCTGTCTGGTATGATGACATTTATACACCCGACAGATGGCACCTTTACTACACCTACAAGAGCGGCGGCAGCTGGAGCCGCGCCAGGGCTTTGTCTGTAGACAATGGGACTTACACACCAGAAATCGATGTCGACGGCAACGGAAGAGCACACCTGATCTGGATCAAACGCCGTAAAGGTTCCTCTGTCGTCTGGTATTCCAGCAATTCCAACCCGACTGATTTCAATTCATGGACCTCGGCCATTTCCGTATCTGGAGATTCCAATGAGGATTGGTGTGAACCCGATATCGCTGTGGATAACCAGGGAAACGTCCATATTGCCTGGATACAGAATAAAGGGGGGAATCGAGAGATCTATGTCAGAAGCAGAATCAATGGCACATGGGGGGACAGACGAAATGTCTCAAACACTCCAACGAAGTCCTACCTTCCCCGGATCGCAGTGGATAGAAACTCCGGAGATGTCTATGTCGTGTGGCAAGAGCGTACAGGGGGAAAATGGCAGATTTATTTCGTATACTCCCAAGCCGGCAAATGGTCTGCGACTTCAGCTATAACAAAAAATTCCTCCGAATCTGTGACCCCTGATCTGTATGTCGATCAGTCGGGTGAGGTTCATATTGTGTATTCCGACAATTCTTCGGGCGGATATAATATCTGGTATGTCAGCACCAAAGAGCTCGGTGAGATCATCAACGTTCTCTACCCTCCACTCAACGTGCGCATCAACACGACCCTGGATGGCTCGCCGGACAAAAAGAAGAATATCGTGACATGGAAAAAGAACTCAGCTAATGACAATGAATCCGTCAAAGGTTACAAAATCTACAGGAAACTGATCTCCCAGGGCGTGAGCGCTTACAAGCTCCATAAAACAGTCAGCAACAGCACTTTTCGGTTTGAAGAGAGGGCTTTGTCCGTCAATTACAAATATTCGTATGTTGTCACGACTCTCAACAATGATGGCGAGGAAAGCGACCATTCCAACGAAGTTTCCGAGCCTCTTGTTTATCCTCCTGTCAATCTTTCTACCGCATCTGTGCTAGATGACACAAAGACAAAAAAAATCAACATCATTACATGGAAAAGGAATCCAAGGAACGATTCCACGATCAAAAATTACAAAATCTATCGGAAAGAAGAAGGCAACACAGCATATAAAGAGATCAAGACAGTTTCAGGAAGCGTTTATTCCTATCACGACAACAACCTTCCAACAGGAAAAAAATATGTCTACCGCCTCTCAGCCGTGGACAAAAACAACAGGGAATGTGAATCCTCCTTTTCAACTTATGAGGAGTATGTGTTTCCCCCGATCAACATGAATCTGGCGACTATACACAACGAAGGGATGTTCTTTAAAGAAAAAATCAACCGCATGAAATGGAAA
>JAGLRY010000035.1 GCA_023135995.1 Candidatus Aminicenantota bacterium
TCAGTTGAGATAAGTCTTATCTTTGGCCCATTTGGCTGGGTTGTGGTAGTAAAAGCCAACACCATTTGTCACGACATCCGCATACCTTGGCACGTTCTTTATTAAGATGGCCCTCTCGGCGTTCTTCCGGGAGAACTGGTTGGCGATCTCCTGGATAACCGAACAGTGCTGTCCAACACGCTTCTCCATCGGCCACCCTGTCTCGTCATAGGGAACAAAGAGCTTCTGTTGTTTGGACAGGCTCAGTAAAAATGGGTCCTTGCCATCGAGGAGAAGCTTCTCGGTCTTAGGCCCTGTCGGCTGGTCGAGAAATGGGATCGGCGCCTCCAACAGGAATGGCAGAGAGTCCGAATAATCGGCGATCTCTCTATGCGACAGTCCCCTGAATCCCGGCGGCGAAGGCTCCACATGATTGTCGAATCCCTCCCTTGCCTTCACCACCAGAGTCGCCATAGTCGCGATCCTCACAGATTGTTGCGGGGCCACAATGCAGTTGGTCACGGGAAACATGGTCTCTGCCCCATGAACATCCAGAGCCAAATCCACTTTTTCATTCCTCAAAATCTCCATGGCCGCAAAAGTCACTTTCTCCATCAGTGCCCCATTAGGCCTTCCCGGCCAAGTCCTATTGGTGTTTCTGATGTCCAAATAAGACAACAGCTGTTTGTCGGGATAGTGGATGTAAACATCCGGGTCCGGCCATTGCTCCAACGGAGTCGCATCGCGATTTCCCATCCTGAACTTTTTGCTGCCCCATTCGGTCGGGATCTCAAAAAAGAGAGGGTAACCATCGCCCGGTCGTGTGCCCCGGCTCCCACTGTTGTTGAACTGTGGAATGATGATGAGCGTTCCCTTTTCGACGACTGCGTTTTCCAAGAAAATTAGCGCTGTCAATAGAGCCGCAGGTTCATTCGAATGGGTGTTGGCTATCATGAGCATCTTCCCGCCTTCTTCTTTCCCCTCCAGCCAGAACACATGTGTATCAGCCATAGTGCCTTCAAGGCCTTTGCAGTACTTGCTCAGTTTTTCAACCCGTGTCACTCCCGGTCCGGCCAGGTGCTCCAATTGGTAATGGCGGTGCCTGTAAAATTGAACGCCTGATTGAATCATGATGGCGATAAAGATAATGATCAGTATGATTTTAATTGTCCATGTGCGCGACATTTTTTTCTCCTATTTCACCCGCAACAGGCGTAGCACAAGCGGAACAAGGATAACAAGATACAGGATCATATCATCGATGTTCTTCTTTTCTTTGACAAAGTTCCAGATCAGCATGCCCACAAGGTAGGCTGTGATCACATAGTAGATGATCATGATTACAGGCATATCAAACTCCCTTTGCGTATCATGTTATACATTTCACATTTTAAGTTACATGCTCCACCTGACAAGGAAGGAAAGCTTCGCACTGTAGATCACCATCAGGATTCCCACCACAGTGATGGCGATCCAGGGCAGCCATGTGCTCTTCAGGAACGACCAGTAGGAGTCCTTGTAGTCAGAGACCATCACGCTCAACCTGCCGATGAGGGCCGTGGGTGGAAGCCCATCTCCCAGAGGCCAGAGCAGAGTCAGGCCGGCGATAACGACCGTCGCATGGAGCCCGATCGAGTCAAAATACCAGATCAAAGGGATACCCAAGATCGCAGCCGCTCCATAGGTCAGAACACCTTCCGAGATAGGAATGATAAAGATCAGGGAGATATAGAGCAGAAGGAGCGGGATACTGATAACGGTGAATGATAAAAGCCCCCGCACACCTGTGGCTGTCATGATCTGCTGGAGCGAACCGACAACGGCGATGGTCGCCAGCAGTGGGAGCAGCCGTTTGACCGTATCCCTTGAGAGGACCAGGATGTTGATCTTTTTGGGGCTCACCAAAAGGGCCACCAGCGCGGCGATCACAAACTGCAACGGCAATCCCAGAATGGGCATGTCAAAGGGCCAGATTCTGTAAGCGATCACAAGACCGAAGAAGACCAAAAATGGCAGAAGCACACGCCACCAGGTCATTTTTTTCGGCACTTCGGGCATGTCCTCCAGGGCCTTCTGTTTATCCATGGTGCCCTCTTTTTTCCATCCCAGGGTGAGCATCGTGAATATCCCAAGGAGAAGGACAGGGATGCCGAGGGGAAGCTCAAAGCCGACATACGGGATAGCCGTTCCGGCGCAGAGGATCATAGCCCAGATATTGACAGGCGGTGCCGCGGCACTCAATCCGGCCACAATAAAGAGGATAGCAGCCACTTTTTTCTTGGGTATCCCCAGATATCCTAAGGCCAGTGCAGTGGGTGCGCCGACAACAAGCAGGGACACACTCCCGGCTCCTGTCAACGCACCGGGAATCAGGATGATGAACATCAGAAGAATTAGCGCAATGATCCTCAGATTATAAAAATATTTGATCGTGGCTCTCACCACATAATTCACTCCGCCCGATTCTGATACGATCGCCATAAAAATAGTGGCTGTGGTGAAGACGAGAATGACATCCAGATAGGTGAAACTGCCTTCGATCAGATGACGGGCCAGTGTATTGACAGGGGGTGTCTTTATAAATGCTCCTGCCACGCCTCCCGCAACCGCCGAAACGAGCATACTGAGCTCGACAGAGAGCTTTTTCCACTTTGCTACGGCATAGGCCACCACCATTATCGCCAGTATAATTCCGATCTGTAGCTCCATATCTTTTCTCCGTTACTGAATAGATGTCCGTCTCAAAACAGTCCCGTGACGCTTGACTCTCTCATTTGACACATTCTACCCATGGCATATGCTTCACACCAGGCGAGTAGCGGTTTCTAACCTGGATTATTCACGAGTTGAGATCGTTGCAAAGGCTAGGCAGTAGCCCACGAAGCTGTAGTAAACTACCGCGAGTGGGCTACAACGA